>RGBY01000100.1 GCA_009919445.1 Planctomycetia bacterium | reverse complement strand
TCGCTCGACAAGCTCAACCTGCTCAGCCGACCGGCCGGTCAGCTTCATGTAGGCCAGCGTCTCATCATCCACGGGGAAGAAGCCCATGGTCGCCCCATACTCAGGCGCCATGTTGGCGATCGTCGCCCGGTCAGCCAGGGTCATGCCCGCGAGCCCTGCTCCGAAGAACTCAACGAACTTGCCGACGACGCCCTCTTTCCGCAGGGCCTCGGTGACGGTCAGCACCAGGTCGGTCGCCGTCGCGCCTGCCGGTAGCTGGCCGGTCAGTTCAAAGCCGACCACTTCCGGCGTGTCGGGCACGGCGACGGGAGTGCTGCCTCCAGCCGGATCGGGCCGCAGGAAGACGCCGCCAGCCAGAAACTCAAGATTCACCTGATGCACAATGCCAATCGCCGGCGGCACCACGCGGAAGTTTTCAAAGGCCTGCTGGCCCCACCGCAAAAAGGCGTAGCGTTCGGCGTTGCGGCCAAACTCAATATCGACGTTCTTGGCGAGGGCGTCGGCCGTGCCGAAATAGTCGACCTGCACCGAATGGTCGATCACCAGATCGACCGGCACCAGCGGATTGATCTTGTTGGCGTCGCCACCCAGCCGCTGCATCGCGGCCCGCATCGCCGCCAGATCGACTACGCAGGGCACGCCGGTAAAGTCTTGCAGGACCACCCGCGATGGCTTGAAGGGCACCTCAACAGCGGCCGGGCGGGCGGCTTCCCAGGTCGCGAGGTTACGGACGTCCTGCTCGGTGACTTCGTAGTCGTCACAGGTCCGCAGCAAGGCTTCCAGAATCGTCCGCAGGCAGTAGGGCAGTCGGGCGGTGTTGGTCACGCCGGCATCATCGAGAGCCCGCAGGCGGTAAAGCGTGGCGGAGCCAGAGCCGGTGTCAAAGCTGGAACGGGCAGAAAATGGGTCGATTTTCGTCGCGGCCATGGGAAAGCGAGTCTCGCTGCAAGAGGGGAAAACTGGCGGGAGAAACGGGGGCTTACTGGCGGTTCAAACCGCCAGCAGGCCTGCGAGCATGATAGCAGCAGGCAGAATCTATTTCGGTCGGCTCCTGGAAAAGAAAAATTTGATTCGACATGCCAGCTGGCGTCGTGTATAGTCTTGGTGTCGGGCATGAAGCCCCAACCACCGAACAAAAAACCGATCTTTTCAGCGGCTGTTCCCCCCCCAAAGACCCACACTTCTAGAGCCGCTTTGAGGCCCCGCAGTTTCCCCAACTGCGGGGCCTTTTCCATGAATGCTTGAGTTTTTCCCGCTTCCGCTGAGGCATGCCGACTCCCCGAATGGCCTCCGGTTTGGGGGCTGGATTAGACTCCGAAAAGGCACGTCGCCGTCCAGCCCGACCCATTTCAGGGAATTGCTCTCATGTCCATGCTCGCTGGCATCCCCGCCCTGCTACTGTCACCACCGCTGGCTATTTCAATACGCCGCATGCTCTGGAACATGCCGCCGCTATACGCCCTCGGCGGCACGGTGTTGCTGATCACTATTGTCGGGCTCTGGGTTGCATCGCGGTGGTAACTACCACTCCCTGACCGGTGGCTGGGCCAAGGCCTCCCAGACCGGTTTCTTGCAGGTGCTGCCTGAGGATCCGCTCAACCTCGGCAACGGTTTCAAGGTGGTGATGGATCTTCGTATGGGTCGCCTTCACATCGAGTTCACTTACGACCGGGCTGTAGCGAGCACTCGACTCTGGCACCACGCAATCACTGCGTTCACCAGTGAGCGTGTGATGGGCAACGCCAACCAAGGTGTGCAGCGAAACCCAGCAGGGTGGCTGGAGATCGTGAACAGCCCGCAGCAGTGGTGAACTCGGCTCAAGCAGCTGCACCGTCGTCGGCAGGTTCTGTTCAAATTCGGGCCGAAACGCTCCCGGGTTAGCCGCCACCAGCATCCGGTGGATGGCAGTCAGTTCCGGTGGTCGCCGCACGGTCAGCGAAGCCAGTCTGCCAACCCCAAGAGATGCCAATGACGAGCCACGATGGGGCGTGGCGATAAACACCACTCGCTTGATGAATGGCGCTGGCCGAAAGAAGAGGGCTGAGCCAACTTTTTGCCGCAGTTCTGGCGGCATCCGCATCTGCTCAAAGGGAACCGTCGCCATCGTCTCCCACAGATGGTTCCCTGAGTTCACCACCTGCAACTTGGCATGCAGGCCACCCATGCTGTGACCGATTAGCACAAGGTTTTGGAGGCAGGGATCGCTGCCTTCGGGATCAAGTTCCTTGACCGCCCGGGCCAGGCTTTGTCGCAACACGGCAGATGCTGGCAAGAAGGAGGCCCCGGTGGGGTAGTGATAGACCCACGGCTCAAAACAACGCTGGAACATTGGACAGGCCCGCAGTTCATTGAGAAGATCGAACCAGGTGCCCTCGTCACTGGCGAGCCCATGAATAAAGACGACGGGGATCCGGCCCTTCACATGCGGCTGCAGAAACTCCAGGCGTGGCTCGGTGTCGGCTCCCCCGAAGGGCTGCAAAAAACCGGCCACACCCGATTCAGGCATGCGGTCAAGCATGTCGAGTAGCGGCATGCTGAAGTCGGCGGCAAGCGGTGGCCGCGCCTCGCCAATATGGACGCCGGCCACCTCCGCCGGATCTACCAGATCGAGTACCGCCGGCGCCGGTTCGCGATAAAGCGGCCCGGCCAGTTTGTGCAAAGGCTTTTCTCCACCGGGCTGGCGAAACCGAAGCACAGCAGTTGCAGCAATCGACTGACGCGGAGGACGAAAGTCAGCCTCGACTGTCCCTTCATGACCAGCTTTGACCCGCACGGTGACTGGCAAGCCAAAGCCAAAGCGACCATGGCACCGGCGAATGCGTTTGTCGGCAGGCGGCTGATGGGGCTCGATGCTTTCGATGCTGGCAGTGACCAGCGGCAGGCCCCGAATCATCACTGGCACACGGATCGGACTGTACCGGGAGCCCACCCAGAGCCCATCGGGCCTGAGTCGGCCCTGCTCGCGGGCCGTCTCCAACAGCCCGGCAAGGGCTTCGTCATAGCTGATCGTTGCCTCTTCGATCACCCCGGGTGACTCCGGTGCCGACCAGATGGCATTCCAGGCAGCCTCGGCCGCCGCATAGTAGGCCTCAACCGTGAGGTGCTCACAGCCATCTCGCATCCGGCAGGCGGCTTTGGCGTAGTCGCGGCTGTCACCGAGATAACCTGCAGCCGCCGCGCAGCGGTCCTGCTGCGACTGTGCCGGCAGTCTGACAGCCGCTGCCGGTGGTGCCGCAGCGGCCGGGAAGGCCACAAGCCCAACCAGCACAAGACCGGCAAGGCGCAACCAACGCTGCCACTTGGCTGTCGTGTCTGTCCCGATGGCCATCGGCCCAAGCCCCCTTTCCCCTTCTCTCGAAAGGTATCGGGCCGGTGGCCGTGGCTGGGCAAGTTTTTCAGAGACCGGCCGCTTTGATTGCCAGAGGTAGGGGCAGCCAGCGGCTACATCACCTTGCGAAGGCTGCTTGCACTCGGTAGCCAGCGGCCACAGTCAAGGTAAGAACCCCGCACCGGTTGCGCCTCAGGGTTTCGATCATTGCCAGAGCCGCCCCGAATTGCCTGGTTTAAAAACCAGCCGGAGCCTTGGGCCTTTGATCCCGGAAGCCAGTCAGCCTGCTCGCGGCCCAAGCGTTTTCGGGCCCACGCCAACGGCATCGGCAATCCGATCGACTGACTCAAGATCGGTGTGGAGGTAGCGGATGAGTCCCTTGGGCGCGAGGTTAAAGAACACCCTTCCATCGGTCTGCCAGGACTCGCCGTCGTGACGAAACTCAGCGGTTGCCGCCCGGACATTCGAGACTGCCTCAACCTCCTCCATGCCCCCCCCTTCGATCGCCTCGAAACAGACCTCAATGGCAACCAGGGCCCGCAGCTCACCAGTCTTGCGGTCGCGGGCGTAGCTCACCTCATCTTCAAACACGACATCAGACCAACGCAGCCCACGGGGCTTGCCACTGGAACTGGCTCGGTCAATGAACTTGGCCTCAAGCTGCTCGCGTTGCCGGCGAAAGTCTCGTTGCCGCCGGGCCAGCCGTTCAACCTGTCGGGCAGCCTGCAGCGGCCGAATGACAAAGACGGAAAGGGCCAGGCCAGCGAGGATGCCACCAGCAAGCGTGGCGAGAGAAAGAAGTATGCCCATTGCTTCACCCTTTGTTTCCAAACCAGCTGCCCGACCAGCAAACTACCCGACCGGCGAATTGCCCAGGAACCGCCTCTCTTGGTTACCGCCAGTGTACGAGTCGGCAGATGATTGGGCAAAATATTCACGGACGATATTTGGTCACCCCTTTTGCCACTCGACGCCCTCACCTGGCTTGCCGCCCCGACACCCCGCTGAGACCCGCTGATGCCTCGCTCCTCCTCCGCACCCTCTCGTCGCCCCAGTCGCCCTGCTTCCCGGTCTGCGGGGTCTGCGAGACTCTTCGGCGCCCATCACTCGATTGCCGGCGGAATGCCCAAGGCCGTCGAGCGGGCTGTGGAGACTGGCTGCAACTGTTTGCAGGTCTTCACCCGGAACATCAACCAGTGGGCAGTCAAGCCGCTTGACCCTGCCGTGGCCGCAGCCTTTCGTGATGCGGTGGCAGAAGCCGGCCTGAAACTGGTCGTTGCCCACGATTCCTACCTGATCAACCCGGCCTCCGCCGATGACGACCTGCGTGAGAAATCGATCGCTGGCCTGGTCACTGAACTGGAGCGGGCTGACATGCTTGGCATTCCGTGGGTGGTTGCCCATCCTGGCGCAGCTGGCGAGCAGGAACGAGCCGTTGCCGTCAGACGAGTTGCTGATGGTATTGCTGAGGCCCTCAAGCGGACCAAAACCCTCAGCAGTGGCATCCTCATTGAAACCACAGCCGGCCAAGGCTCGTGCCTGGGTGACACCTTTGCCGAAATCGCAGCCATGCTCAAGCGTATTGACCGCGCCAAGACCCTTCAGCCGCGGGTCGCTGTCTGCCTCGATACCTGCCATGTCTTTGCAGCGGGCTATCCGCTGAGCCCGCGTTCGGCCCTGGATGAGACCCTGCAGGAGTTTGACCAGACGATTGGTCTGAAGCGGCTCAAGCTCATTCACGCCAATGACTCCCATGCCCAGGTACGGACGATGACCACGGGCCGGCTCGGCGTCGCAGATCACACGCGGACCGAACACCTGCTGGTGATATGAGTGATACCACTGGTGATGGAGCCCCCGGCAAAAGGATTCCTACGTACGGCACGGACACCGCCGGCACGGCTGAGAGAAGAGTTTCCGCTTGGGTGCCCAAGCTGTGGTGGTGCTATTCGGCTGATCAGCTTCATCACCACCCCGAGCACATCGCCTCACCTCGCCTAAAATTGATAAGCACCGTGCGTATCATTTGCGTACGGTGCCTCATCCCTCGCAACGCGTCGGGTTTTCACATTTCAATGAACGAAATCTCGCAAAGTCGGCATCACAGGACGCCAGCGTCGCCCCGTGTGTAATCGCAAGTGCTGCCAAGTAGGCGTCGGTGGTGAGGTTGCCGGCCGTTCCCGCCTCATCAAGCAGCGAACGCAGCACCCGCCAATGTTCATCCGTTTCCTGCACCAGCCTGGCGCCCGGATGGTCGAGCCACCGGTCAACGTGTGCGACGGCGGCCTCACAAGACAACGGTTCAGCAAAGACGTGACCATTGGTAGCCAGACGGAGGAACCCCAGGAGAACCACCCACGCCAACCCAACCGGCTCGTCGCCCTGCAGGTTTTTTCCCACCATGCCAGAACAGACTCATGATGCGGGGTGTCGCGGTTAACTGCGTAGAGCAAGACGTTCAGATCGACGAGTTTCATGGAGCAACCTACTTGCGACGCAGCAGTTTCTCGACCGCCTGCTCGTCCTCCAAGGCGGCAGCCAGCGACAGTGCTTTGTCCAGGCTCAATTTCGGTGGTCCCATCGCGTGCGTTGTCTCGTGGTAAGGCTCAGACGACGTCTCCTCCTCACCCAACGCCCGCACCCCGCGCCGCAGCACCCGGTTGACCAGTTCGGTCAACGAGCATCGCTCATCGTGGGCGCGGCGTTTCAGGTCAGCCAGCAGGCTATCGTCGATACGGACGGTTGTTCTCATAAAGACACCAAGACACCATAGCATCACCTTACATGATGTCACGATGAATTCCTGGCAGGAAAACTCCCATTTTTTAGAGAAAATGACGAGATGCAGGTTTATTTGACGAGTGGGCGAAGCATCAAAGTCTATTGACCTGCCCTGGTATCGAGTCCAGCTTTTTAGCTAGCCGCTGCTCGCCTGCGACACCAACCCTGTGCGGCTACTGAGGGAAAGCCGAAGCGACCGCACAGGGCTTATGCCGCCCTGAGGGCTGCGGCCTCGCTCGCGGGAAACCGGTAGCCGAAGGTATCGATTTCAAAGGCATACCGCCTGGCCACGAGGGCCTGAGCGGGGCGTGTGTAAAGTGCCTCGACCGTCGCTGTTGGGCGACGCTGCCCCGCCTTGTAGCGAGGCAGCCGGTCTGGCTCAGTCCTGATAGTCAGAACTGGCAACCAGATCACCACTGAAGAGGTTGAAAAACCAGGCCGTGGTTTTTGGCGGTAGCGTCGCCGAGGCAACCCAGTCGCCATTCTCTTCCTGCGTGAGTGTTGCCGGTGATTCATGCCAGCTTCGGGATCCCGTCACCCCGACATCCGTAGTCGACACCAGGACGGCACGATCAAAGGGCTTGGTGGACTGAAACCGTACCGATCTGTCGGCTCCCTTGGCCACGAGGCCAGTCTGCTGGCACCACGGCTTCCCGGTGTGCACAACTGCCTCGGCAAAGGCATACGACTCTGGCCGCTGCCACGGGGGGCCATGGCCATGTCCCATTCCAGGTACCAGTGTTAGCTGGTGTGGCCCCGAGGCTGCCTTGTAGCAGTCTGCCACGGCATCAAGCGGGAAATGTTTGTCCTGAGGCCACGAAAACCAGAGCGCGGGCATCGTTGTCCGCGACAGCCGCAAGAGCGGATCCCAGATCTGCTGATAGACCTGATTGTCGCCAAGCGCCCGGCCGTACTGATTGGCTGCGTCGGCCAGACTGCCACAGCCATAGGTAGGAATCGCAAAGGCAAATCGACTATCGATGCCAACAACCGTGCTGGTGATGACCCCGCCCCACGAAATTCCCATGAGCCCGACCTGATCCGCATTCACCCCAGGCTGGGCCCGCAGCAGAGAGTTGGCGAGGATGGTGTCGGCCACCGCGTGATACATCCACTGGTCGGGCAGCGGCTGATCCGAATCGTGATAGATGCCGACACGTTGTGGGCCAGAAAACTCATGCTTGTTCCACTTCGTGGCAATGCTGCCATAGGCAGCGTTGGCTTCTTTCTTGTCGGTCTGCCCTTCGACCGCAATACTGATGGCGGCAAAGCCACGGTCGTTCCAGCGTTTGACCCAGTCACGAAAGGCTGTGCCCCCTCCTCCGTGCACAAGCACGACCCCCGGCAATTTGCCGGCCTTGCCTTCGGGGATACCGAGCCAGGCGAAGACCTTTGTAGGCCGCCCCTGCCAGGGAAGCCCCTCAAAGAAAACTGGCCGCACGCCATCTTTCACCGCAAAGCCGGCAGCAGCGGTCATCGTCGGGGCAGTCGTCAAGTCACCAAGAGCCAACACCAGTCGGCGTTGCTCGGCAAACTCGGCTGCGTGGAGACAGGCTCCCACCATGAGGCTGACAAAGACCATTACCGCCGTCAGACTCAGCCGCCTTGCCGGCTGGGGAAGTGCCTGCACTCCTCGACGCTGCATCATTGCCTCTCACCTTCGTGGTTGATTCCGGACGCGTCTGCCGCTGCCTCAGACCACCGGCAACATGGACGAACGCTTGCAGAATAAGACACTGCTAATCGTGTCCACAAGTCTTAGCCCTGCATGGCTTTCACTGCACGACTTCCTCCTTCTTGATCACAGCCACACCAGAAACAAACCAAAGACTGTCTGCGTCTCGACCTGGTCACCACAAAAGCGTGACGGCCACCAAGCCCCTTTCCGCTCAGGATCGCTCGGGTGGAATCGCACTGCCATGCGGGTCACGGGTATCCCGGCCAAGGTCGGCCTCAATCTGTCGCCGCAATCTGGCCCCCAGATGATGCTCGATCCATTCTGCTGGCGGATGGAGATGATCCACAGGCAGATCGGCATGACGCCCCAGCCAGGTTTCCCAAAGCCGGTGCGACCGGACAATCAGTTCGGCTTCTGTGCGTCCCTGCGGTGTCAGCCGATACCCGGCCGCCTCAGGTCGCAC
>RGBY01000099.1 GCA_009919445.1 Planctomycetia bacterium | reverse complement strand
TTCCGGCTTCTGCTGCTTGCTGCTCGGCAGGCTGCTTCCGGCTGTGGGCTGGCTGTCGGGGCGTCTGTGTAGCCTCGCCCTGTGGAGCCTCGACAGCATCGTGACGGCCGCAGCGATGGTGCCTTGCGGGAGTTGGCGGGTGGCCGCACCGCCGGGCTGGTGGTTGGCTGGGTGGTATCTGCTGGTGACGGCGCTACTTCTCTGCTGGGCGGTAGCGCGTCCCGTTCGCCAGGTGAGCAATCCTGCCCGAGCTCCCGGCGGGTTCCGCCTGCAGGCGTTCACGGGGGGGGCGAGCCGGCAGTATGCCCTGGCATTGCTTGGCTGGATCGGGCTCGGACTGGTTGTTGGATCTTTCCCACCTGCCCCTACCGCCGGTGTGCGTGTGGTGCTGGCAGCGATGGGCCACGGCTGTGGCGTCGTTGTTCGAACCGCGAGCCGTCACTGCCTTGTCTATGATGCCGGCCGGCTGGGGGCTGGACAGGCGGCAGCCCGCTCCCTCTCGGCAGTCTTGGTATCGGAAAAGATTCACGCCATTGACTGCCTGGTGCTGTCCCATGCTGATGCCGATCACTTTAACGCGGTACCAGAAATCATCGACCGGTTTCCGGTCCGGCAGGTAGCCGTATCAGCTGATTTTCTTGCCAGCAATTCAGCAATGGTTCAACAAGTCTTGTCTGATATCAGCCGCCGCGGAATTCCCCTGCGAACGGTTGTGGCCGGCGACCAGATCGACATCGACACGGGCTGTGCGGCTCGAGTGCTTCACCCGGGTGAACGGCAACCCGGAACAGATAACGAGAAAAGCGTGGTGCTTGCCGTTGAGGCAGCGGGGCATCGAATTTTATTGACAGGGGACCTTGAGGGCCCTGCCCTGCGGCGGTTTCTCGCTGCCGGCCCGCCACGATGCGACGTGTTAGTTGCTCCTCACCATGGAAGCCACACGGGTATGCCGAAGGAGCTTGTCACGCAGCTTCAGCCAAAGGTTGTGCTTGTAAGCGGCGGTGGTGGCCGCTGTTGGCAGGCTGTTGCGGCAGCATTCGGTCAGAACGACCAGTCATTGCCTTGCATCTTACGGACGGCGGGGCCAACCCCAACAGATCGCGGGGCAATCGCGGTTAGCCTGAGCGAGAGCCAAATTGCCGTGTCACGATTTACGGACGCGACTTGGCAGCTTGAGGAAAGCATTACGACCGTCGGCAGGCGGCCCGCCGGCTGGCGATCACTGGCTCCAACCGAAGGCCTGGGCGAGTCCCCCCACAAGCGGGTTGGCCAGAGTTGTGTCGCCGGCACTACCGATTGTCCGCACCAGATCAAAGGTGAGCAGCCCCCCGACCAGAAGCAGAACGGCGCAACAGATCAGGCCAGTGACCTGCCACGCGTCGAAAGTCGTGGTGTCGACACCGAACCCATACTGCGAACTCGACATCATTTCGCTTGCTTGCGTCAGGCCGGTTGGCCCGTCATCGAGCTCCTGACCAAAGAAACTCGAGTCGCCCGGTCCTGTTGACTTGGCAAACATCGATGAGTCACCGGCTGAGGCCAGGTCAGCCGACTGGCTGGGGTCATCACCTGATCCCTCATGCCCGAGGTCAAACTGGTCGGCGGTACCAAGCATGGTTGCGGCATGGGCATCGTCTTCGGCATCGTTGAGAAACTCGCCCAGATCGACAGCCCAAGGCTTGACCTCATCCCCTTCCAGGGAAAGGCCGCCTTCCATATCAACATTGCTCAGTTCACTTCCAGGTGCACTACTACCCGGCTCAGAGTTTCCCGGGTCAGAGTCAACCAGGATGCCACTGCCGATATCAGCAACACCAGAATCTTCACCGAAAAGGCCTGAGCCAGGTGCCGAGGCTGGCTCAGAGGCAACAATACTGGCCAAATCTTCAAGTCCACTGGCGGCGACAAGGCTTTCCAGATCAAGGTCTCCTGCCAACGAATCAGCGACAGCTAGGCTTTGTGCTGCATCATCAGCCGGAGCAGCACTCGCGGGTTCATCGACGCCAGAAAGCTCAATGCCACTCAGGCTGCCGGCTAGGCTCATGTCGAGGCCTTCGATTTCTATGGCGTCATCGCTACCGACAAGGATGCTGGGTGCATTGGCAAGATCGTTACTTGGTGAAGAGTCGTCATCGTCGGCCAGTACGAGGTCGTCATCGCCTCCGGCCATAGTTGGCGGGCCGTCAGCGAATGAGACTGCGGCTTCATCGCCAATGACAAGAGAGGCCTCTGGTTCATCTGACGCGGGAATGTCTGATGCCAGTGAGGGACTTGAGGCAAGTTCGAGGTCGTCGTCGAGAATGAGCGAGACAGCGTCCTCTGGAGCGGCAGATACAGGAGTTGGTGCGGCGTCAGTCGGACCGGCCTCAATGGCTGAGTCTTGAATGATCACGCTGGCAGGTGAGGAGTTGTCTTCCTGCAGGTCGAGTTCGAGGCCATCAAGGGAGAGACCACTGTCATCGGTGGCAGCCTCGCCTGTCTCATCCGCCAGATCGGCCAGATAGCGGTCAAGGTCATCAACACGAAACTTTGGCCCGGACGTGTCTCGCAACGCAGAGATTTTCCGCTGGTCGACAAGTTGTCGAACTTCTGCCTCGGTTTTGCCAAGGTGAGCCGCGGCCTCTTCGATGCTGAGAAACTGTCCAGCCATGAGTAATTGTCCTGGAAGCGCACTATTTTGTTTAAAGCCCCATCATCGATTCTCTTCGACGATGCCCTCGGAAAATTCTACGGAGGCAGGCAGGTGACAATCCAGTCGTTGTTTGTTGCACGACCGTTGCAATGGGCGCAGGCGGGACGTTTTTGGACAAAAAACAGGTCCGAAAGCGTCGTTTTTGGTCATTTTCGGGCGTGAACGCCCTGAACGCGTCAACCGACTACGGAGCGGCCGGTTCCGCTGGGGGGGGCGTCGGGACGATCGTGATTGGTGCTGATGATGGTGGGCTGCCGAGTTGCAGCATTTTTTTCAGAGCTCCCGGTTTGGGGTCAGCTGCATTGAAGTCTTCGAGCTGCAGGTCATAGGCGAGCGCGCGGGTACTTCGCAGGGTAACGGCGCCAGTCGCGGCGTCGACATGATAGACGGCCAGCACCTGGCGGATTGGGTCCACAACCATAAGCATGTGGCGATTGCCGTCGAGTGGCACGGTCGACGTCCAGAGGTGTTCGGGGGACGCAGCCTGCCCGACCTGAGCCAGCATGCCAACAAGCACGAAGGCCCACGAAACAGTGGCGACCATACTGCCCACCGTCGCGGCGATGCGGCCACCACGGGCAGAGGCACGGGGCTTCAGTGGGAACTGACGGCAGATCCTGGAAAAGGGCATTCGCGAGACCTCACGTGTTGGGGTAGATGCAGAAAGCTTGTGGTGCCGACAGACCGTCCGGAGTCTGACAGTCGCTTCAGAGAGGCGACAGATCGGTTTTTCCGCCACGTTCCCAGATTCCCTTTGGTCGATTCCTAACCTAGTTAAGGAAAGCACTCGCCACGACTTCCTGTTCTCCCTGTTTTGCCTGTCTTCGCGGAAGTTCGCCCAGGGCGCTCTTTTCGGAATCTTTCGGTTCAACCGGATAGGGAAGGCAGGCCGATGAAAAGGGCGGAGTGGTAGCTGCAGGTGCTGCTAGCACAACCCGTTCAGTTCGCCTTTGGAGGTGTCGCGTGTCGAGTCTTACTTCTCTCTCTCGGCTTTTGTTTCGGTCGCCACTGCTCTGGGGTGCCGGATTGGCCTGCTGCTTTTTTGGGATGATCCACGGCGGTGTGATCACAAACGAGTATGTCGTCCGCTACCTCGCCGGGCACTGGGTTGAGTATCTCGAGGTTGGGCTCTTCTGCGTTGGACTTAGCGGACTAGGTCTGAAGGTTCTGAGCCTGATGACCCAGCGGCGGGAGCTAGCCCTCTCGCTGTTGCCGCCGGCCCCAGCTGGTGGGCAGCACCCTTCAGAGGCAGCCCAGTTGGTGCGGCAGCTTCAAGACGATGCTGATGAAGAGCCTGGTGGCTACCTTTCGCAGCGACTTGCTGATGCACTTGACCTTGTGATGCGGACTGGCGAGGCGGACGAGCTTGAGAATCATCTGAAGTATCTGGCTGATGTTGCTGCCGCTCGGGCCCATGCCAGCTATGGTCTGGTGCGATTTGTGGTCTGGGCGATTCCGATCATGGGTTTTCTGGGAACCGTCATCGGCATTACCGTGGCGATCGCCAATTTGTCGCCAACGCAACTGGAGAATATCTCTGGCGTTGTGGCAGGGCTGGGAACTGCCTTCGATACGACGGCTACCGCTTTGGCCTTGTCAATGCTGCTGATGTTTGTCCAGTTTTTAGTCGAGCGAAGTGAGTATGCGGTGTTGGAACAAGTGGATGACCGGGCCTGGGACATGCTTGCCGGCCGCTTTCAAACCGATGGCGTTGCCGATGGATCGGCCTTGGCGGTAGCACGACTGGGAGATGCTGTCGGCCGCAGCTCAGCCCAGCTGCTTGAAGCACAGGCCAACTCGTGGAAGGAACTTGAGCGGGTTGCCGCCGGTAGTCTGGAAGGCGTGTTCGCCGGCCTGGCGGATCGTTTGCGTGAGACGCTGGCAGAGTCACTCGATCAAACTCTGGCGACCTGGCGTGAATCACTGGTTGCCGCCCATCGGGAACTGGCAGGTGAGCGGGACGGTCGCTGGGAGCAGGCCGCGCAGACAATGGATGCTGCGGTGGTGGCGCTGGAAAGGCATCAGGAGAAACTGGTTGGGCAGACCGCGACGCTCGAAAGAGTCGTGTCGATGCTCGACGAGATCGCCTCGTTGGAGCAGTCTCTGGAAAACAACCTGGCCGCCGTCACGGCTACCGGACGTTTTGAAGAGGCGGTGATTTCACTCTCAGCGGCAACCCAGTTGCTCGCAGCACGTGCCAGGGAGTCGCATCGGAGCCACCTCGATGGTGCCGCTTCTGCCTCTGTTGGAAAGGTCGCATGAATCGGTCTCGGATCCGGGAGGGAGCGGCGATTTCGCTGTTTCCCTTCCTGGCGGTGCTGCTGTGCACAATGGGCGCGCTCTTGGTGTTGCTCGTTCTGTTCGGATACTCCGCCAAACAGCAGGACCAGCAGGTCGCCGATGAGCAGGCCCGCGAGCAGGCGGCAGAGCTTCGCTTGGTCGCAGACAATCTGCAGTGGCGTCTTGAGCAGCTTGCCGCCATGCGGCAGAAGACCGGAGCCGACCTCGAGGCGTTGCGGCTGCAGTTGGCTGGCATCGAAGAGCATTCGCGGAACTTGGCAGATGAGCTGAAAGAGTTGCAGCAGATCGACGCTCGCCTGGCAGCCGATGCTGACTCAGTGTTGCCCGATGAGGATGAACTTGCCCGCCTGGAGGATGAGCTCAAGTCAGCCCGAGAAAGCCTCGATGAGGCACGACGAGAGCGAGACTCACGGCCACCTGCCTATGCCGTTGTTCCTTATGAAGGCAAGTCCGGCACCCACCGTCGGCCCCTCTTTATTGAATGTTCGCTGGATGGTGTCTTTCTGCAGCCGGAGGGCATTCGTCTTAATCCGGATGACTTTGAGGGGCCCTCCGGACCGGGCAACCCGCTGGCAAGTGCGCTTCGGGCGGCTCGTGAATACCTCGCCCGTCAGGCGATTCGGAAAGATGACCCGGCTCTTCGCCCCTACCCGCTGCTGCTGGTGCGACCCTCGGGTGTGATGGCCTACTATGCAGCCCGCGAGGCGATCGCATCATGGGGGAGTGACTTTGGGTATCAACTCATTGACGAAGACTGGACCATCGCCTTTCCAGAGAGGGACCTCGCCCTTAAGGACGTGGAGATGCAGGCCATTAATGAGGCACGAGAACGACTTGCCTGGCTAGCCCAGACTCGCTCGGCGGTGCGACGTGCCAAGCCGGCGGGGCAGCAGTACCGGGCGTCGTCGGTGCGAGGCGGCGTGGTGGCCGATGGCGGACCGACCGTACTTGGTGATCAGTCTCGTTGGGATTGGGCCAATCAGCAGTCTGCCCAGGGTGGTGTCAGGGCAGGTGCTGGACGCGGCGTGAATGGTCTCGGAGGAGACGGCAACGGTGACGGCTCTGGCGGTGGTGCCGGACGAGACGCCGGTCAGGCCGTGAGTGCTGCTATGAATCGTTCGCCTGCTGGTCGACCGCTGGCAGCCGGGACAGCCCCGGGCGGGGTTGGTCAAGGTGGCTTTGGGGAAAGCGGGCTTGGGCAACATGGCTCTGGGGCTGGTGATAGCCAACTGGCGGGTGTCGCTTCCCTGGGGAGCGATACGAGCGAAGGAGTCGCCGGTGTGCTCACGAACGGGATGTCAGGTCGTGGTGCTGGCACGAATCAACCGGGGAACTTTGCGGCAGCTGGCCGACAGGACAGCCAGGGGCCGTCTGCGGAGGTGCCGGGTGTGACAGGGCAGTATGCGTCTGCGTCCTCGCAGGGAGGAGATGCGGCTGGAGGTCAGATGGCCGGTTCTGGTTCAACTGGTGCTGGGGCACAGGAATTTGGCATGGGTGGCACGGCACCGCACGGTGTGGGCCGGAACGCAAACGGGAGCGGTGGTGGCGACGGAGAATCGCCGAGCGCAAGTGCAGCGGCGTCAGGTGGCGGTGGTGGCACACCAGGTGGTCCGCAGATGCCACTGGGCCTTTCAGTTGGCAGCCAACAGGCAGGAGCCAGCGGTCAGCAGGCGGGAGGCGGGCAGGCTCAAACCGCTGGACAGTCTAGTCAGGGGTGTGAGTCACTGGCGGGTATCCGCGGGAGCGACTGGGCCAGTTTTGCCACGTCACAGCGGTACATTCCGCTCACACGGCCAATTCAGCTTGAGTGTGCCGGCGATGAACTGCGCCTTCTCGATGAGGCCGGCCGTCGGGTCGTGGTGCGAATCCCGGTCTTCGAGCGAACGGTCGACTCGATCGACTCACTGGTGGCTGCGATTCGCCGGCGGGTCGATAGCTGGGGGATTGCCGGTGACCGGCTCTATTGGAAGCCTGAGTTGATTCTCAGCGAGACACCCGATGGCGCTGGACGCCGGGCCGACCTTGAACAGTTGCTGGCTGGTAGTGGATTGGGCACCCGCCTCAAGAAGCAGTCTGACGACGTAAAGCGACTGCCAGCGGTCGGCAGCCAGCGTCGGCAAGCGTCCCAGAACAATGCCCTCAGTGAGACAGCGGAGCTGCGACGATGAGAAACCTGCGTGCCAAGCAGATTGAAGCGGGAGGCCAAGACTCGTTTCTCGACATTGTCACCAACATTGTCGGCATTCTAATCATTCTTGTGATGGTCATTGGGGCGAGAGTGCAAAGCCTGTCCCTCAAAACAGAAGACGTTCCACCTCCGCCGGAGGTGACAACGCTTGCCACAGAAGTTGCTCGTCTGGAAGACGCAGTTGTTTCTTCAGAGAGTGCGCTTGTTGAACTCGACGCAGAGGCCGGGCGGATGGCGGCCACGGTGGCTGATGCCGGGACGGCTCGGATTCATCTCGCTACGGCCGTGTCAGCGGCGAGTCGCGGCATCGATGCTCGCAAGCAGGCGGTGGATGAGCAGAAAGTAGTTGCCGCTGAGTTGGCTACCCGGCGGGAGCGTCTCAAGAACGAGATCGAGCAATGCACCCTTGAGGCGGAGGGCATCGCCCACGCACCCCAGACTACAGAAGAGCTGCTGGCGTATCCCACGCCTATTGGCAGAACGGTCACCGGTGATGAGATGCACTTTCAGATTGCGGGGGGAAGAGTTGCCTACATTCCGCTCACGGAATTGTTTGAGGAGGCGAAGGCCCGCACCCAGCGGCATAGTGGTTCACTGGCCTCGATGCAGACTCGGGTAGAAACCGTTGGGCCGGTGCAAGATTTCTTTCTGGATTACGTGGTGGAGGTCCAGGTTAATCGAAGTGCCGGTCAGGTCATGGTGCGAAGCCGGGAATGGGTGGCCCGTCCCGGCCGCCGAGATGTTGGCGAGTTGCTGCCCGATGCGCTTGCCCGACAGTCGCGATTTCGTACGATCCTCAGTGGCGTGACACCGGCTACCACGGTGACGCTCTGGTGCTATCCCGATAGTTTCGAACAGTACCGAGCCATTCGCGAGGAGTTGCATCGGCTGGGCGTGGCAGCTGCCTGTCGCCCACTGCCTGAAGGGGCGCCGATTGGCGGCTCTGCTGAGGGCAGCAAGTCGGTGGCTCAGTAACGCGTGGGCGTTAGCCGCCTGCGGTTTCCGGAAGCCCCGGGCGCGAGCCCGGGGATTGGGGCACGATCGATCCCCCGGCTTGCGCCGGGGGTTTCT
>RGBY01000098.1 GCA_009919445.1 Planctomycetia bacterium | reverse complement strand
GTGCGATCCCCCGGTTTCCACCGGGGGCTTTCTATGGCTTGGTCAGGTCTGTGTCGCTGAGTGGCTCACCGGCTGCGAGGCTTTCACTGAGACGGCGAAGGCGGCTGATCTTTTCAGCAGCGAGAGGCTCGTCCGAGGCTGACCGGCCCGGGGCCGACCCAAATATAATCCGCAGGTCATCCTTGCCGAGCAATTCCCACCAGGTGCCCTGGCCCGTTGCCGCTGGTATCGGGCGACACTCAAGCAGACCAAGGGCCCGCCACTCCGGTCCGATGGCTGATGTCAGGCTTGCGGCCTCAGCAACCATAGGATCACCCCAGACCGCCCCTTCCGGCCCACGCGGGCTGGTCTCCACACCATCAACCACTGGATATTCCGCCGCCGCCTCCGGCGTAAAGTCGGTCTCCACTCGCTCCACCCGCTCCACCCAGGGGTGCATGTCAAAGGCACGGGCGAGCCGGCGTTCAAGCCCGGGATCATCCAGCGGCAAAGGCATATCAAGACTGGCGTTCCGCAAAGCCTGCCACTTCAGCTGGTCAGGAACCCAATCAGGGACACCCTGAACATCAATGTGCTCAGGCACCAGCAGCGAATCAGCATCCCTACTGATCTGCGGAGAAAACTTCTGCCAGAGCAGTCGCCCACCACCAATGAAAAATAGCAGCACCACAGCCGTGCCCAGTAGCGAACGCCACTGCCAAAGCAGTCCTACCAGACCATGGCCGGCTGCTGTCTGATCCTGTTCATCAGCATCATCCACGGCAGGCCTCACCAGACGCGGATTCGAGGGGCCAATTCAACACCCAGTCGATCACGGACGACACCCCGCACCTTCTCGAGCAACTGCTTGACGTCACTGCTGGCACAGCCCGCCTCTACCACCACATAGTTGGCATGGGCCGCATAGACAGACGCCCCTCCGACGCAGAGGTCGCGGCAGCCCGCCTGGGCAATCAGCGACTCGGCAGTGGTGCCGACAGGGTCCTTGAACATCATCGCTACTGCACGGGTGCCACTGGGCTGCTCAGACCGCTCAACAATCCACTGTTTCTGCATCCGCTTGGTCAGCCGACCAGGATCGTCGCTATCGAGATCGAATCGTGCTGACAACACAATCACGCCGTCGAGGCTGCTCCAGCCTGACGAAAACGCCAGGTCTTCCCGCAGCCGTTCTTCGGTGCTGCCATCGGGCAGCATCACGGTCACGCTGTGCACCCGCTGGCCGAGGTTGCTGCCATGGGCAGCGGCATTCCCCACGAGTCCTCCACCAACTGTTCCGGGAATACCAACCAGATCTTCCAGCCCTGACAGCCCAGCCTGAACCGTCTCAGACACCAGATGCACCAGTTTGGCTCCCGCCCCAACCTTCACACTCTGGCCATCGATGGCGATGCCACAGAAGGCTGGTGCGGCCAGACGGACGACCATGGCATCGACGCCATCTGTCGACGCCAGAATATTGGAGCCACCTCCAACAATTCGCAGCTTGATTTCCTGCTCGTGACAACGCGCTGCCACCGCCGATAGCGATTCGATGCTGGTCGGTTCACAAAAGTACCGCGCTGGTCCACCCACACCCAGCCAGGTGTGGCCAGCCAACGGTTCGGCAACCTGAACGGTTACGGCAAGATCATCAAACGGGCTGGCAACGGGGTTATCTGTCATTGCTGGACGTACTCAGGCGAGAAACAAGTGCGTATGGTCAGCATCAAGCTGCTGACAGAACACCAGCATTGTGCCGCGCGGAGGCAGCATTCGTCTATTGCTGTGCCCCACCCGCTGACAACAGCGGCGGACCACCATCTTCTCGGGTCAGGCCGCCCTGCGGCCCCAGCCCGCATCTGGTTCATGGGCCAGTTCAAGCCAGCCACTCACCACCGCCTCAAGGGGCATCGCGGTGTCGTCCGGATCAAAGGGCTGAGAGCCCGATCGTGGGATCGCGCCGAGCACCAGCAGGCAGTCATCCGCACGCAGCCGGGAAAGCTGCTGGTCGAGCCGGGCGTAGGCGGCGAGGTCTCGACTGGTGGCCTGCTCTGAAGCAATGCCGGGCGGCACCACCTGACTGGCATTGCACCAGCGGGCAGCCCGCGCTGCAAACCGCCGCTTGCCGCCCAGCCGGTTTGCAACCTCTTCCTCGGCGACCACGACCAGTCTTCCCGGGGTCAACTGACGCAGGCTGGCGAGGGTGCTTGCCAACGCATGGCCGCTGCTCGGACGATCAACAAACACGGCAAAGTCTTGTCCCCGATCCTGCCGGCTGATGCGGCCAACAATGGTGCCGGTCGACTCAAGCCCACGGGCAATCCATTCTGCCGGCACCCGTTCGCGTGTTGCGATGGCTGCTGCCAGCACGGCATTGCGTGCAGTTGAGGTTACTGGTACTTCAAGGCTGACTGGCATCACCACACCATCACAGTGCAGCAGAAGCGTCTGCCCATTGAGCGTTCGTTCAACCGGAGAGGCCGTGACCGTGGCAGGCGACTGCAAGCCAGCGGTCAACAGACAGCCGGACGGCGACTGTTTCTGATACCGCTCAACCAGCCGCACCACCCGCGGGTCATCCACATTGGCCACCAGACAGCCGGTGTCGGCAACAGCGGCGAGAATTCGTTCCTTCACAGCATGGTAGGCAGCGGTTGTGCCATGCAGGTCAAGATGCGCCCGACCTAAATTGGTCACCGCCACGGTGTGACAACTGACCCCAGCCAATCCGTGCGCCGCAAGAATCCGACTCGACACTTCAACCACAGCATGGGTGCAGCCGCTCTGCTCAATTCGTCGCAGCCAGCCGGCCAGCTGCCGGGCGTCTGTCAGCGGCTCTGGCTCTGGCACCGTCGTAGTGGCGTCGATGCAGCCTAGATCTGACACAACCCCCACTCGCAAGCCCGCCTCAGAGAGCATCGAGGCGGTCAGCCAGGCAGTCGAGGTCTTGCCGCTGGTGCCGGTGATGGCGATCACCCGCAACGAGTTCCCCTGCAGGCCCTCCAGGGCATGAGCCAATCGGGCCCACGCCCAGTTGGTATCAGCAACGACACACAGCGGCACGCCGCCAGTTGGCACCATGCGTTCGGCAATGATACTCCCGGCGCCAGCGGCAATTGCCTCGGCGATCTGTTCATGGCCGTCTTCGTCGTCACCACAACGGGCGACAAAACAGTCACCCGGGCCACAGGCCAGTGGGTCATCAGTGAAGCGACGAACCTCGACGTCTTCACAGGCAAAGAAACGAGCCTCCGGAAATAACGCTGCCAGTCCTTGCCGACGAGCGTTCTCGGCGTGACCCAACGGCCCGCCTTCAGTGCGGTCATTCATGCAACATGGCCTCCTGGTGGCCTCCTGCCAACGCCCTCGGCCGGCCCCGCCTGCCACCTCCTTGCGGCAAACTCGTTGGGCCGCCTGTGGCGGTCTCCGGCCTGGTCAGTGCTCCGAGGAACCACCGCGACCAAGCAGGAGGGGAATTGTCGGCAGCCAGCCAAGACCGTCAAGGCGAGTTTTGCATCAACGATTCTGTGTCCAAACAAAACCAGTCCGCTACTTTGCCCGGCTTCACTAATCCTCCACCGGCTTGCCACACGCCTTCGGCAGATACCGCTTCCTATTGGTTAATACGGTCTTGGCCAATCAGGCTGCCCGGGGTGATACTGCGTTGAGGTATTTCGAGAGTGAACCTGCCGGAGGAGCGGCCGACAAGCACGCCGATCTGCTCGTTCCCGAATGATTCTGCCTGAATGACTCTGCCGGGACGCCTTTGCCCCGGCGAAAGACACGCGATGCAGCCCACCTACAGCCTGCTCTGGATTGGCGATCCTGATCAGCCCGAGGAATTCCGACTCACGCTCGACGCAATCAGCCCGCTGCTGACCACATCTCAGGTGCCGACGGTAGCGTTCACCCTGGAGCGTCGTTCCGCAACAGCCCCGACCCTGATCTGTTTGGCTGAACCCCGCCCTGGCCTGGTCACCACCGCTGATGTGCTTGCCCTGTCACGACAGTGGCCGCTGGCTCGCCTTGTCGCTGTTGCCCCCAGCCTTGCTGATGGCCGCCGCCGCAGCGGCCCCGATCTGCCTGGGGTCATGACGGTCCCTTGGCACGATCTGCCGGCGCGATTGCGGGCCTGGCTTTGGGCGCTTGCCGATGGGCGACCCTGCAGCCTTGACCTGCCCTTGACTGCTCGTCGCGATGAGCGGTGGCTCGACCACTCTGCCCCGCCCGAGCGGCGAATTGGTGCAACGTTCGGGCGGGACGGTTGTCGGGCAACAGACAGGTCGCCCCTCGATCACCGATTCCGCCGACCTGATTGTCTGGGATGTGGCCGCTGCCATTGAGCCTCACCTGGGCTGGCTCCGACTGCTGGCCGGCCAGCGGCCGGAACGATCAATTGTGCTGCTCTGTTCATTTCCCAGAAGTGACGCGGTAAGGGCAGCCCTGGCTGCCGGGGCCACCGCCGTTTTGGGCCGCCCAACAGACCAGGAAGCCCTCGGCGGCATGCTGCTGGCCCACAAAACCGCCCTGTCGGCCACCGACCTTGTTCGGTAGGGTCTCGGCCGCTGTTTCCTTGCTGCCCCGCTAACCCCACACGGGCCATCTGGCCACATGGACACCCCGCTACGTTCCTGCCTGGTCCCCGCCTTTGTTCTGGCGTGCCTGCTTGCTACCAGCCTTGGTGGCTGCAGCCATGCCATGCTTGCCTCTGGCTGGCCTCAACGGCCAGGCCTTGAAACGCTGTTCCAGGGAACTGGTCGTCTCACCGATGCCGCTGGCCTGCCCCCCCTGTCGATGGCAGACGATCTTCCCGATAAAACTGAGCGGCGTGTGGGGCAGTTACGGATTCATGCGGACTTTCCGTTGGCCGGTCAGCACCGGCTCATTCGCGAACTCGATGGGCTACGGGTGACGATCAGCCAAGAGCTCGAAATTCCGATTTCGGACGAGGCGATCCATCTCTACCTGTTTGCCGATTTGCCGGACTACGAGCGTTTTGTGCAGCGGCACTTTCCCGGCTTCCCCAATCGACGCGCCTGCTTCATCGAAACCGACACCACCCTGGCTGTCTTTGCCCCCTGGCAGGAACGCATCGCCGAAGACTTGCGGCACGAGACCACCCACGGCTACCTGCACGCCGTGGTGCCGGACATTCCTCTCTGGCTCGACGAAGGGCTGGCTGAGTTTTTTGAATTGCCTCAGCCTGCCGACGGCCTGCACCAGGCCCACGCCGATCACCTGGCAGGGAAGTTATTGGAGGGAACCTGGCAGCCTCGGATAGAACGGCTGGAGGCCCTCGAAGATGCCGCCGCCATGTCTCAGGACCACTATGCTGAAGCCTGGTGTTGGACCCACTGGCTCCTGCGAACCACGCCTGCTCGCCGCCGGCTTCTGGAAACCTACCTGGCCGACCTCAGGCATGACCCCATGACTCCGCCACTGTCAGTGCGGCTTCGCCAAGCAGAGGGAACACCGGCGGTGACCACCGCAACTGTTCGGGATCATGTGCTGCAGCTGGTGAACTAAGCCTCCGCATCCGGCGTCTGCCAAACACATGCCTGCTGGCAGCCGCATCACGTGGTCGGCTTCTCAAAGATGGTGCCCTGTTCGGCCTGACTGAAGCCAAGTTTGTGGAGCAGACTGGCCGCCGGAACATTGGCATCAGTGGTGTGGGCCTCAACCATAGCCACCCCTTCTTCGGCCAGATCATGCATGGCCTCAGCCACCAGGTATTGGGCGAGCCCCTGCCGTCGCCTCGGCCCCTCAATATCGACATGCAGCAGGCCGGCCGCCACCACGCCCCACGCCTGTGACAACGGCTGCATGTCCCAGAAGGTGCTGCTGCCCAGCAGTTCACCGGTCTTATTCCGCAATTCATACCGGCGCAAGGCGACGCCTGTCGTCGTGGCCGCCTCCCACCAACTCCGCCGCTCAGGCTCATCAACGACATGCATTACCGTTGTCCGCCGGATTGCCATATGGAGCCGATTAACTGGCACACGAAAGCCATCGAGTGACCGCCGCAGCACGGTAATCCGTTCGCAATTCCGATACCCAGCCCGGAGGAAAACCTGCTGCATGGCCGGCGAAGAATCGAGAATGCCCGGCAGATCAGAGCCGCCGTAGAGCCCGAGATAAAACCCGCGAAAATGGCCATTCCCGCCGCCAATCAGCCGGGTGGCCCCGCGTTCCCGCAGATAGGCCTCACTGCGGCGGAGGAGTTCGTCACCAATCTCTTTCTCCTCTGCATGTGGCACGACCACAACCAGCAGCGTCGAACCGCTCGACGTATCGATTGCCGCGCGGTCAGCGGTTGGTCCGAAGCCAGCATGGGCAAAGCCGACAACCCGGCCAGCATCCACTGCCACAATCAGGCCGTTCCGGTCAAAGTAGGGCTTGGATAACACGCCCGCTTCCAGAATGGACGTTGTCATCGGCTGCATCGCAGATGGCCCAAGCGAGGCCGCCCGCCAGGCATCGGCCAGCCGTGGCGGATCTTCATTGCGAAAGCAGCGATATTCAATCACGCCTGCCGCCCTCCTGCCTCGGTCGCTGGCAGCCGCACCAGGAGCCGTCCCGATTCCCGGCGGACCTCATACTGCTGCTGCCGCACCGTGGCGGAATAGCGATGCTTACCGGTGGTGACATCGAACTGCCAGCCATGCCAGGGACAGGTGAGCACCGTGCCACAAAGCGTGCCGGTGCCGAGGGGCCCACCCTGATGAGGACAGAGACCGTCGATGACATGGAATTCTCCGGCAACGTTGGCAACCGCCACCATTCGGTCTCCCGCCACCCGTTCGATGCTTGTGCCGGGCGGACAATCCTCCACCGCCGCGATATCAATCCAGTCATGCATCAGCAGCAGTCGTTCTCGAGTTTCAGGCCTGCCTGTCATCGTGGGCAGTCAGCCAAGGATACGCGGAAACTATGTTATCGCATCAGTTCATGCATTTCGCGCAGAGGCGAGGAGCGGAAATGCTTTGCCTGAACACCAGTACCCCACTCAAGCCACCGGCCCGCTCAAGCAGGGACGTATACCACTGCGACAAGGCGGTCAGATCCGCCGTTTCCGGACGCTCGTCGTGGGGATCCACCACCCCTTCAACCCGGATATCAAAACTGAATAACCCATCACGACGCGTGGCGGAACAGACAATCACTGGCGCTGCCGACGAGAGCGAAAACACGCCGATTGCCTTATGGACACTCGCCGGCCGTCCAAAAAAATCGACTCGGCAGCCCTTTAGCCCAGCCGCCTGATCCCCCAGCAGGCCAATTGCACCCTGCTCCTCGAGAACGGCCGCCACATCTGGGGCACTGCCTCGCTTGGGAAGAATCGTCTGCCCGCGAGACTCCCGGAAGTCGGTGACAAACCGGTCAAGCAGCGGATTGTCGAGTTCACGGGCAACTGAAAAAAGTTTGAATCCAAAGACACCAAAGATGTAGGCCGCCAGTTCAAAGTTTCCATAGTGGCCAGAAAGCACCACCTTGGGGCGGTCCAGCCACATGGTGCGGACAAACTTTTCCATGCCCTCAATCCGCAGGTGCCGCCGCCAGGTGGTCTTCCGGATGACTCGCGGGGCGTGAGCGATCTCGATCACCATCAAGAGCAGATGCTCCCACATCGCCCGGGCCGCCTCCCGGCATTCGGCATCAGTCCAGTCAGGAAAGGCCTGCCGGAGGTTCTCACGGACAACGGTGCGGCGGATTTTGACCCGATTGGCCAGAAAGTCACTCCAGCCCCGAGCCTGCCGCTCGAGAAACGGCCGCGGCAGCGCCTGCACGACGCAGATCGCCACCCGCACGGCAATGTAGGCCAACCGGTCGGTTATTCGACTCTTGAGTGAGCGGTTTGCCATTCGTTGTATTGCCTCCGCCGGGGCCACAGGAGCGTCACCCCGAAGGACAGTAGTCTCCCGCATCGACTAGCCTTTTCACCAGATCGGTTTTTTCAGCTAAATCGTTCAGCCTGTTCCGCCATCAGCCGCCTTGGGGAACAAGCAGCAAAATCACGCTCACCGCGTTGAACAGGGCATGCACCACGATTGAGGGCAGAATGGTCCCCCGCTGGCGAGCCAGGTAGCCGGTGGCCATGCCAAAACCAATCAGTGGAATCCAGCCCAGCCCGTGCCCGAGATGGGCCAGCCCAAAGCAGACCGCAGAGACCACAATCGCGCGGCCACCGAGTTGGGGCTCAAGCCAGCCCTGCAGCACACGCCGAAAGAAAAACTCTTCCGCAATCGGCGCGGCAACGACGGCAGTGAGCAGAACCAGAATAATCGCCGTCGGGCTGCGGTCATGTTGCAAATAATCCACGACTGGATGGCTGTAAGAAACCACAAAGTGATCGAGGAACGCTGCCGTCGCCAGAATGGGAGGCACGATGATCACCCAGGTAAGGACAGCCAGTCGCAGC
>RGBY01000097.1 GCA_009919445.1 Planctomycetia bacterium | reverse complement strand
CGGATTAAGGAGATGCGTATCTGGGGTAATTGCCAGCGAACGACAACCGCAGTCCACCAGAGTGGGCAGCAACGCAAGCGGGTCGCCACTATCGAGGCTGTTGGTACTGTAGCCGGGCTTCATTTCAAGTTTTCTTCAGGTTTCTCTCAGGTCACTGCCGCCAGCCGTCGCCCCAGCACAAACCAGGCCAGCAGCATGAAGATCGCAATCGCCCAGGCCTCTCCACAGAAGGCGAGCACCAAGACCGCATCGAGGGTGATAATCGCCATGATGGCGTTTCCGATTGCCGCCTGCATCCGGCGTGGGGACGGGTCAAAGGCTGCCTGGAGGCAGCGGGTGACAATGACAACAGCCAGCACACTCCAGAGCGATAGCCAGGCAGGCAGGCGTCCACCGGCCACCCACATTCCTGCTGCCAGCGTGTCGTTTGCCAATGCCTGTCCCGGCACGGCTCCCGCAAGAACAAGCCCCCCCAGCATGACCGCCGTGCCCAGCAGCAAAAGCCTGCGCCTCCCCTGCTCCACCTCATCACGTGCAAAGATGGTGATACCGGTCACGTAAAGTCCCATCCCGATGGGGAGCAGCCAGAGTGTGCCCGCTGGCCAGCCCGCCGCTGTCATGCCCAGCAGCCAGTTGAGCCCCCGGCAACTGCCCATCACCACTGTGCCGGGTAACGTTCCTTTTGCATGACGGTTGTACACCCAGATCGCGACAGTGAGCACCGCCCCAACAAAAGCAGGAGCAGGGCAAGCCGCCACCACAGCAGCGGCACAGGCAGCCAGGCCACCAACCGCAAGCAGGCCATTGGCTGCCAGGGCCGCTGTCCCAACTGCGATCTGACCGCTGGGTAGAGGACGACCAGGCCGCTCATGCTGATCGACCTCGGCATCAACCACGTCGTTCTGCACCATGCCACCGGCGTAGAGACAAACCGAAGCCAGCACAGCCAGCCAGCCAGCCGGTGGCAGCCAGGAAAGATCGTGGAAACCCGCCACGATGACAAACCCTGCCAGCGGGTCGGCAACTGCCGTGGCCAGATTGGGGAGCCTCACCAATTGCAGCCAAGCGAGCCAGAGCGGACGGGTCGTGTCGGATCGTCCCGAAGGGAATGCATTCATCAATAACTCGTGTCTAGCTTGAGGCGCTGCGATAGCGGGCCAGGGCTGTTTGGAAAAAGAGCCGCGAAAAACTGATCGCTGCCACTGCGGCCACCACCGTTACCAGTACCATGCCCCAGGCCTCACCACTGAGTGGCTTGGCGATGGTACCCGCCGGCACATTGACGACCAGCAGAATCGGAATCACGAACGTACAGAGCATCCGCAGGGGCCCGCCCCACGGCCCGGCGTAGATCTCAGCGGGATACCGGGAGAAATTGGTGATGTAGAACCAAAAGTCGTAGAGGCTTTGGTTCCGGCCCATCATGATCGTGGCAGCCGCCAACGTGATGATCAAACCATAGAGAATCGCCACCCCACAGACGATGAGAAGTGGGTAGAGCAGCCAGGCCACCAGCGGTGGCGGCACAGGAAAGCGGGGCACCGCCCACGCCAGCAACACCACTCCGACGATTCCATTCGCCAGCGAAGAAAAATCAAAGCGATGCATCGAAAGCAGGAATTGGGCATCAAGCGGCTTCACCAGAATGGCATCAAGACCTCCCGTCCGCACCATCTCGGCCAACTCTGATGCACTGGGCATAAAGAGCGCCTGCACAACTGCATTGATGATCAAGCCGGTAGCAACAAAGGCAAAGAACGGCTCCCGCGACCAGCCACTATCCCGGCCAATTTCTGGTGTAAAGCTGAAAATCAGCAGGTAGAAGGCCAGGTTCATCGACATCCAGCCAAGACTGGTAAGGCATTCAAGGAGAAAATTCGCGCGAAAGGTCATGTCGCGTACCAGACAGGCACGGGCAAAGGTCGCAAAGATGGTGAGGTAACGCAGCATCTGTTGTCATCCAGCAGCCAACGGCCTGTCCGCGTGACTCATGAGTTGCCTTGTGCTTGACGCCCCAGCCGGTTCTTCCGAAGCAAAGGGCATGGACTGTTCCTTACCCACCAAAACCGCTGTAGCGACAAGTGCCTCGCCACCAGGCAAGCCGACAGACGAGGACCATCACCACCAGCCAGACAACCTCTACCGCAAGCCCGAGAACTAGATCCCAGCCCTGAATCTTCCCCAGCCACACCGAGGCCGGGAAGTAGGCGGTGTACTGGAAGGGGAGCCAGTGAACGACATCCGCCAGGCTAACTCCACTCAGCCCAGTCGGGATACCCTCGAGCATATCGATCGGAAACATGTGCCCGGAGAGCAGGTACTGCAGCAGCATGTACGCAAAGATGATGCTGGAAACCTCAAGAAACCAGAAGCCAATCATGCCAAGCGTGGCCTCTAGGAAAAAGCCAAGCAGGAACGACAGCACCAGGGACAGCAAATAGGCCAGTACCGTCAGCCCATCAGGGGGAGCCGGAAAATAGCCCCGGCAGACAAAAAAGACGATCGCAAAGGGCACAATTGCCACGATGTAGTAGACGACTTTATGGGCCACCCGTGAAGCCAGCAGAAAACTCACGTAGTCGACTGGCTGAATCAGATATTTCTTCACCGAGCCATCGCGAATACTCCGGGCAATTCCTCCGGCGAGCCCCGGCATGCTGGAAAAGGCCCGGGTGATCATCGTGAGCAGGTAGTAGGCGACGATGTTGTCTCGCGAGTAGCCTGCGATGTCACTTCGATTCGATGCAGCAAAGACCGCCGTCCAGAGAAATACCTGAGTTACGATTGGCAGGAACCGCATCAGTGTGCCAATCGCAAAATCACTGCGATATGCGAGACGCTCCTCAAGGCAAATGACAAGCATCCGCCACCAGGTGTGCAGGCCAGCCGGCAGGGAACGGGCGACTGGCTCTGGATCAGTCAACACGCCGCCACTCATTCCACCCCCGCTGGCTCAGTCGAGGTGTTGGCTGCCGCAGACGCCCCGCGAAATAGCCCTGCCACAATCTCCTCAAGCGGAACATCTTCCACTGAAACGTCCCGCACCTGCTTGTCAGCCAACAAGCGGGGCAGGACCTCGGCAATCTGCGTGCGGTCAATCCGCAGGGTCACCCGCGGCCCACGCATTTCCCAAGGAAACCCAAACCGCTGCACCTGCTCTGCCGGTGGTGGCTCCTCAAAATCAAGCGTCACTACTTTGTGGGTGGTGAACCGATCGACAATCTGCTCGAGTGAACCGTCGTAGAGAATGCTGCCACTGGTGACGACAACAACCCGTTCACAAAGCGCGGCAACGTCTTTCATGTAGTGCGTCGTAAGGATCACGGTGACCGAGCGTTGCCGTTGCACCCTGCGGAGAAATTCATGAATGGTGTGCTGGGCGACCACGTCGAGGCCGATGGTCGGCTCATCGAGAAAAAGCACTTCCGGCTCATGAAGGAGGGCGGCGACCAATTCCAGTTTCATCCGCTCCCCGAGTGACAGTTCTCGTACGGGCTGACCGAGCAACCTGCCAACTTGCAGCATGTCGACCAACTCATCCCGAATGCGGGCAAATCGTCGTGGCTCGATCCGGTAGATCTCCTGATGGAGACGAAAACTCTCGGCCGCCGGGAGATCCCACCAGAGTTGATTTTTCTGGCCCATCACCAGGGCAAAACGCCGCCGAAAGTCATCGGTGCGTTCCCAGGGAACGTGACCGAGCACGCGGGCCGTGCCACGGGTGGGGGTGATGATTCCAGAAAGGAGCTTCAGGAAAGTCGTTTTTCCAGCCCCGTTGGGGCCGAGCATGGCCAGGAATTCACCTCGATTGACCCGCAGATCGACCCCCCGCAAAGCCTCAATGACGCGGCTTTCCCGGTGGAACAGGCCGCGGACGCTCGCCCAGAGCCCCTCGGGCTTGTCGAACACGCGATACTGTTTGGTCAGGCCCTCAACCTCGATCACCCGATCGGCCGAAGACTCACTGCGGTTGTGCATACATGCAAGTATAGGTCAAAACTGCAGTCCGGCTGCGGGCGTCGTCCGACAGCCTTTCCCACGATGGAGCCCCACCCATGCAGCGAATTGGACTCGGACACGACACCCACCGGCTGGAGCCGGGGGACGGGCTCTGGCTCGGCGGCCTCCATTTGCCCCACGATCGGCGGGCGGTCGGCCACAGTGACGCCGATGTGCTGCTGCACGCAATCACCGACGCCCTCCTGGGAGCCGCCGGTTTGGGGGATATCGGTGAACTTTTCCCCAACACAGACCCAGCCAATCGTGGACGGGCATCAGCCGAAATGCTGGCCATCGCTTTGGATCACGTACGAGCCGCCGGCTGGCAGCTCGGGAATCTGGATTGCGTCATCTTCGCCCAACGGCCCAAAATCCTTCCGCATCGTTCGGCCATCCGCAAACGGATTGCCAAATTGCTCGGCACCGACGAGTCCCGAGTCTGGCTGAAGGCCAAGACCGGGGAAGGCGTGGGTCCGATTGGCACAGAGCAGGCAATTGCGGCCGAGTGCGTTGTGCTTCTTCAGCAGGATTGAACCGGACAAAACAACCGCCGGCTGGGCCGGCATCCGATCGACGAGAAACGACTACATTCAACGGAGTGACAGAACCTCATGGCGGAGACCCAGCAGGCATCCCAGACGCTTCCCACGATTGAGATCTACAACACGCTCAGCCACAAGAAGGAATCCTTCCAGACGGTCAGCCCCGGCAAGGTGGGCATGTATCTCTGCGGGCCGACGGTCTATAAGCCGAGTCACATTGGGCACATGGTCGGGCCTGTCATTTTCGACACCGTCAAGCGGTATCTCGTCTATTCCGGCTGGCATGTCACCTGGGTGGTGAACATCACCGATGTTGACGACAAACTCATTGCCGAAAGCGCGGCCCGAGGCATGTCGATGGCAGACCTAGCCCGCGAGATGACTACTGACTACCTCGACAATCTTGCCGCTCTCGGCGTGGATGGCATTGACGAGATGCCGAAGGCAACCGACCACATTGACGGCATCATTGCCTTCATTCAGGGGCTCGTTGACAAAGGCTTTGCTTACGCCGCAGACGGCGACGTCTATTTTGATGTCACCAAAGACGACGACTACGGCAAACTCACCAACCGCACTGTTGAACAGACCCAGGGCGAGGGTGGCTCGACTGCTGATCGCAAGCGTTCTCCTGCTGACTTTGCCCTCTGGAAGCAGGCCAAACCGGGAGAGCCATCCTGGGAAAGCCCATGGGGCCCCGGCCGACCGGGCTGGCACATCGAATGCTCAGCAATGAGCGGTGCACTCCTCGGCAAGCACTTTGACATTCATGGAGGCGGCCTTGATCTCGTCTTCCCTCACCATGAAAACGAGATTGCCCAAAGTGAGTCCCTGCACGGCTGCCCAATGGCAACCTACTGGATGCACAATGGCCTGATGCAGGCGGCGGGAGCAGCCGGCAAAGTTGGTGGCCGACCACGAGACGGCGGTGCTGACCCAGCCGATCAAGCTGCCACAAAAATTTCGAAATCAACTGGTGCTGAACCCTTTAAAGAATTGCTCAGCCGACACCGTCCTGAAGCGATCAAACTTCTGCTCCTCTCGACCCACTACCGCAGCCCGATCCATTTCGGCGAGGAGCCCCTCGGGGAATCGGCCCGGGCATTAGAGGCTTTTGAACGGCTCTTCGCCCGCTACGAACGACTGGGTGGCCCATCCTTCTACGGCTTACCCACACGCGACCGCCAGGCGGGAACAGCCGCACTGGCGGATCTCGCCGCTGACGTTTCCGAAGAAGTCTCCGCCCTGCGAACTCGCTTCCTGGAGGCGATGGATGACGACTTCAATACCGCCATTGCGGTGGCGAGCCTGTTTGACTTTGTCCGGCTCACCAACAAATTCATCGACAGCCACGGGCTGGAAAAGGCGCCACAGCCTGCCGATCGGCAGGCCCTCGATGCCATCATGCTTGTGCTGCGAGAACTCACCGGCACCCTGGGTCTGTTTCTCGCACCACCCGTCGCCACCGGCGGCAGTGCCGACGAGGCTCTTGTCGGCAGCCTGATGGACCTGGTCATCGAGTTGCGTGCCCGGGCCCGGAAGGCGAAAGACTTTGCCACTGCTGACCTCATCCGTGATTCACTCGGTGAGGCAGGCATTCAGCTTGAAGATCGGCCGGATGGCACGGGCTGGAGCAAGAAGTAGGAAACCTGCCTGAGCATGCCCCTGCCGCAAGCACTCCTGCGGCAAGCGGCTCAGCATTAGCCTGCTACCCGGGCATCTTTGCTTTGGCCTAACTGGTCGGCAGTTCAATCTGGACAGGCTGGCTAACGCCCCCCTGCTCTGCCTCGGCTGCAGCCATATTGCGGATGTCCTGGGTGATCTTCATCGAACAGTACTTCGGACCACACATGCTGCAAAACTGGGCTGACTTAAACGTGTCCTGCGGCAGCGTCTCATCGTGATACCGCTGTGCCGTCTCGGGGTCGAGTGACAGCCGGAACTGCTCACTCCAGTCAAAGTTAAAGCGGGCTCGGGAGAGGGCATCGTCACGGTCCCGGGCATTCTTGCGATGCCGGGCGAGATCGGCCGCATGGGCGGCAATCTTATAGGCAATCACCCCCTGCTTGACATCCTCGGCATCAGGCAGGCCAAGGTGCTCTTTTGGCGTCACATAGCAGAGCATGGCAGCGCCACTCCAGCCGGCAAGGGCCGCCCCAATGGCGCTGGTGATGTGGTCGTAGCCAGGAGCGATGTCGGTGACCAATGGCCCCAGCACATAAAAGGGCGCCTCATCACACTCACTCATCTGCCGCTTCACGTTCATGTCGATCTGATCCATCGGCACATGGCCCGGCCCTTCCACCATCACCTGACAGCCCTTGGCCCAGGCCCGACGTGTCAGTTCACCAAGCACATGGAGTTCTGAGAACTGGGCTTCGTCGCTGGCATCCGCAATACAACCAGGCCGCAGCCCGTCACCAAGGCTCCAGGTAACGTCGTACTGGCGGAAAATATCGCAGAGGTCTTCGAAATGGGTGTAGAGCGGGTTTTGCTCCTTGTGGGTCATCATCCAGCGGGCGATCAGTGAGCCCCCGCGACTGACGATACCGGTGATTCGGGCAGTCGTCAGATGGAGGTGCTCTTGCAGCAGTCCTGCATGGACGGTCATGTAGTCGACCCCTTGCGAGGCCTGCTTCTCGCACATGTCGAGGAAGTGCTGTGGTTTCATGTCGTCGATGTCACCACCAAGTTCTTCCAGCATCTGATAGATCGGGACCGTGCCAATCGGAACCGGAGAGGCCGCGATGATGGCCTGCCTGATCGTGTCGATATCCTTGCCCGTGGAAAGATCCATTACCGTGTCAGCACCGTAATGGACCGCCATGTGTAGCTTTTCGAGCTCCGTTGCCTCGTCACTGGTGACTGCTGAATTACCGATATTGGCGTTGATTTTCGTCAGGGCAGCCACGCCGATAGCCATCGGCTCAAGCCGCTTGGTGAGGTGCACCGTATTCGCAGGAATGACCATGCGGCCACGGGCAACCTCACTGCAAATCAGTTCCTCGGGAAGATCCTCGCGTTGGGCGACGAACTTCATTTCTGGAGTGATTTCGTTGGCACGGGCTCGTTCAAGCTGGGTCATCAGTTCTCTCCGACATGGCTACTCGATCCAGGAAGGCAGGATCGCCAAAGGCCGTCCTGCTGCGTCGCCACACTCTAACACAACCGGCTGCCGCAAGTCGCAGTCCACCACCTCCGCCAGCAGACGGTGAAAAGGCTACCGCCGTGGGCAGGGGCGACCGGCACCCCTGAAAAACCTCTGCGTTTTCCGGTGTCGGCCCAGCGGGCCGAGCGTTCGCCCGCATTCCTGGGAAAAGGACATGATGAGCTTTTTCCAGGGGCCCGCTAGAGCGACTTGAGATACTCAAGCACCGCCTCGCGTTCAGCCTCCGAAAGCACCGCCGGAAAATCATGACCGGCAGCCGATTTACCCGGCTGTGACGTATCGAAAAACTGCCGCCGCTCAGCGGCTGATAGCCCTGCAGCAAGCTGCTGCGTGAAGGCAGCGGCAGAGAACTCCTCCACTTCCAGGCCGACCCGGTCAGCATCGTAACCGGTTGGTGTCCGCCGCCAGACTGCGGGTCGCTGCTCAGGATGCAGCAAGTGGATCCCTTTCAGCAGGTGCAATAGCCGCAGCAATTGCTGCAGCTGCAGCTTTGGCTGCTGCCGCTGATTCTGGTTCAGGCGGAGCTGGTGTTGTACCAACACCAACACCAACGCCAACGCCAACACCAACGCCAACACCAACTCCTACGCCAACTCCTACGCCAGCTCCTACACCAGCGCCTACGCCAGCACCTACACCAGCGCCTGAGGAGCCCACTACTACAACCACAACAACTTCGTCGACAACAACTAGTCCGACAACTACAACGTCTACAACAAC
>RGBY01000096.1 GCA_009919445.1 Planctomycetia bacterium | reverse complement strand
TCGCCCACGCCTGGCAAGAACACCAGCACGTGGCCGTCTGTTGATCGCAACGCATCAGAAATCGTACGCTCCACCGCCGCCGGCAGGTCGCGAGGATGGGTCGGGCTCCGCCCCCGCTTGAGATACCGCACGTCTACCGGGAACGGGCGGCCGGTCGCCGTGATGACAGCGGCCCCACCAAGCCGGGCCGCCACCGGCTCTGTTTCAAGCGTCGCACTCATTACCAGAATCCGCAGGTCAGGCCGCACGGTCTGCCTCAGCCTGATGAGCATGCCCAGAATCAGATCCATCTCGGTGGTACGTTCATGAAATTCATCAAGGATGACGCCGCCGACGGTTTCGAGACTGACGTCATCCAAAAGCCGCCGGAGCAGAACACCAGTGGTCTGAACGAAGAGCCGTGTCTCCTGGCTAACCTTGGTATCAAACCGCACCTGATATCCAACCTCGCCACCGAGTCGGCCCTGCCGGAGTCGCGCCAGCTGACTGGCGACCGACCTTGCCGCCAACCTTCGTGGCTGAAGCAGGAGAACCGACTCCTCGCTTGAGAGATCATCCAAAATTGCCGGCGGAACGAGCATCGTTTTGCCTGACCCTGGTGGTGCCGCCACCACGACCGGGCCGGCCCGTGAGGCTTCAACAATCTCACTGAGAACCGTGCCAACAGGCAGGGCGTCGACTGCCGTAAGTGAAAAGCTGCCGGGGTCCATCATTGGGTCTCGTCTATCATGTGCCACGGTCCAGCAGGTGCCCTAGTTTCTTCCGTCATGAGCCCCTTTTCCTCGTATGCCGCACACCGCTCACGGAATCCACAAACCTTACTCTCTGCGGCTAAACCTGCTATAACAGGGGCATGAGCATTTCAACTACCAAACCTGCCCCAATCGCCCGCCGGACGATTGCTGACTTCCCACCCTTTGACCTGGCCCGCCTGCTGGAGACGGTGTTTGAGCCCGTTGACGGCTGCCGGGTGTGCATTCTGATCGATCTCGACAACCCGACTCAGATGCAAGACTACGCTTTCCTGCAGGATGAGTCGCTGACGATCCAGCGGAAGGCTCATGATGTCTTCTTTAAGGGCTTACAGGAAGGCGTTGCTGCCACCCTCGGCCTCAGTGGCGGTGAGATGTTCGCCTATCAGACGACCGGGGGCAGCAACCTTGACTTGCCCGATGAGGCCGTTGCCGCCGACGGAACGACCTGCTCGCTCGAGCAGGACATTTACCCAAACTACGACCTGATTCTTTGCGTCTCGACCTTCTCGGCAACGGCTCCGCTGACGGCCTTTGCTAAGAAATATGGGTTCCGTGGCGCCACGCTGCACGGCCTCAATGACATTATCCTGGCGACCGGGCTGGCTGTTGACTATCGCGAGGTCAGTGCCGAGGCCGAAAAGCTCAGACTGGCCATGACCAAGGCCGACTCGTTTGAGATCGACTTTGAACTCAACGACAATAAATACACCCTGCAGCTCATCTGTGACGGCCAGGAAGCCCAAAAGAGCCATGGACTCTGTCTGGGCCGTGATCCTGACATCGCCAATCTGCCGGCCGGTGAGGTCTATTTTGTTCCCAAGGGGGCCGAGGGCCAGTTTCCCATGCGGTTTGACGACGGGACGCTTGCAGTCATGGATGTCACCAACGGACGCATCCACCAGGCCACACTTGTTTCTGGCGATGCTGACTTGATTGCGGCCTACAACGCTCGGCTCAAGGCCGACCCAGTTACCGGTGAACTCGGCGAACTCGGCCTGGGAACGCAAGACCTGCCAGTCTCGGGTCGTGACATTCAGGATGAGAAGGTACTGGGCACCGTGCATGTGGCAACGGGCCGCAGCGACCATCTCGGCGGTCATCTCACGCCAGAACTGTTCGCTGAGAAGCTCAACGCAACGCACGACGACATCCTGTTCTCGCCGACGAAAACCCCGGAAATTCATGTTTCCGAGGTCCGCATGCTGCGGGATGGTGTAACGACTGTCGTTATCCAAGATTACGAACCAGCCGCTCACCTCCGCGACGCCCTGGCCGGCTGAGCCAGCGGCGGAGACCGCTACCCCCCACCAAACTGCCCCCGACGGTAGGCCGCCGGGGAGATGCCGAAGACCCGCTTAAACCCGCGTGAGAACTGGTACTGGTCTGGGTAGCCAAGCCGTGCCGCCACTTCCTTCACGAGTAGCTGCTCGTTCCCGAGCCACTCTGCCGCCAAGGCCATCCGCCGGCGGATGAGCACTTGATAGGGGCTCTGTTCGCCAAACCGGGCGAAGAGCCTGCAGGCGTATGCCGGCGTAATGCCAAAAGCGGCACAGGCCGCCTCAACGGTCGCCCACTCAGCGCACCGCTCGCCGAGCAGTTCCTGAAAGGCGTCGAAGGTTTCAAAGGCGCGTTCATCGTGGGGCGAGCCGCTGAGGCGGCGTTGCTTTACCTTGGCCAGAAGCACATCGAGCAGTTGACTACAGAGGCCGTCGCTGTGCACCGACTGGGGCGCGCCACACCGCAACATCAGGTCAAAGAGTTCAGCAACCTCAGTCGCGTGGCTGACACGCAGACAGGTACCCGCCTCAAGCCCCACCCCTCTGAGTTTGCCCACCGCCTGGCGGCCACTGAAGTCGACGTAGTGCTTTCGCAACCGCTGCCGGGGATCTGTCACCATACGGTGGGGCACGCCTGGACCGTAAGAAAAGACGGTGCCCGCCGACAGTTGCGCCGCGTTTTCTGCAGAAGGCTCCGTAGCGGCCTTTCCGAGCCACAACTGCCCAACGCCCCCCGCGATAAACTCGACACAGTAATAGGGGAAGTCCTCACGACTGATCAGATAGTCCCTACGGACTTCCTCATAGCCACCACAGGCCACGGCGATTGGCCGTTGATGGTCTGTGCTGAGATCAAGGAAGTAGCGTCGCGACCGGGCTACCTGCCGGGATACAAATGCCGGCAGCGTCTGTTTTTTAGCCGTGACCGTTTTGCTGGGGCGTTTCATAAGGTCAAGAATAGCCATCCTCCAGCCAAGAATCACCATCCTCAACCTCCCTGCCAGCCGGTATCCTCTGTTTTTTGATCCGGTGTCGATCCAGCGACGCGGCCAACAGAACCAGCAAAAGGACAATCCATGCCCAATCTTCCCCGATTTTCCTTCGGTATCGGAGACCGTTTTGCCCATGAAGCCGTCGCCCAGCTCACCGCCTTCCAGAGGCTTGCTGACGACGGTGTTGAGGTCGCTCCGGTCTGGAACAAGTCACACCGCGAGCACAGCTTCATCGGCAGCCAGCCCGAGGACGTGCGGGCTGCGGCGGCAGCGGCTGTTGCCGAACTGGGCTGGGACAAACCCTGGTTTGTGGATGCCGATCACATTCGCCTTGAGACGGTCGATGCCTACCTCGCCTGCAGCGACTTCTTCACCATCGACGTCGCCGACTTTATCGGCCAGGCTGCTGATGCCAATGACGTCGCCGCCTTTGTGAGCCGCCACCCAGAACTGGGCAAACCGCTTGCCATCCCAGGCATCACCAAGGTGATCCGGCTCTCCGAAGAGCTGACAGCCACCATTGCAGGCAAATACCTGACGGCCTGTCGCGCTGCCGGCGAACTCTGCCGAAAGATCACTGCTGCCAAGGGCGACGACGTGGTGATCGAAGTGAGCATGGACGAAACCAATGACCCACAGACTCCTCCAGAATTGCTGGTTATTCTGGCCCTGCTTGCTGATGCAAAGGTGCCGCTGCAGACGATTGCTCCGAAATTCACCGGCCGCTTCAACAAGGGAGTCGACTACGTCGGCAACCTGCAGCAATTCGAGCAGGAATTTTCAGACGACGTTGCCGTCTGTGTCCATGCCGCGAAGGCCTACGGCCTGCCCGACACCCTGAAACTTTCTGTTCATTCAGGCAGTGACAAGTTTGCACTCTACCCAATCATCAGGCGGGTTCTTCACGCAACCGGTGCCGGTGTCCACCTCAAAACAGCCGGCACCACCTGGCTGGAAGAGCTAATTGGACTGGCCGAAGCCGGCGGCGACGGCCTGCAGCTGGTGCGGGATGTCTACCGCTACGCCCTCGACCACCGTGCATCGCTCTGCGAACCCTATGCTACCGTCATCGATATTGACGCCGCTGCCCTTCCCTCAGCTGCAGCATTCTCTGCCCTCTCAGGCTCAGATACCGCAGCCACCATTCGTCACATCCAGGACGACCCACGGTTTAATCCCCATGTCCGACAGCTCCTCCATATCGCCTTTAAGGTGGCCGCAACCGAGGGGCCGCGATACACCAACCTGCTGAAGGAGCATCACCAGATTGTGGGCGAGCAGGTGACCACCAATCTCTACCACCGACATCTCCGCCCCCTGTTTGTGGGCGAGCGGTGAAACAGCCCGGTCGGCTTTGGCGGTCACCGGCTTCCGTACCTTCACCGACGTTCTCTGTTGAAAGCCTTGGTATGAAAACAGCCATCACAATCTGCCTCGTGCCAGAAGCGAGCCGGGGACCATTCGTCTTTCACGATGGGCTGGCTGCTGGCTGTCGTGCTGCCGCCCAAGCAGGGTTTGATGCTGTCGAGATTTTTCCTGCTGATGCCGCTGCGTTCCCATCTGCCGAGTTACCCGGTCTCCTCCAGAGCGAGGGTCTAACCGTCGCGGCCGTGGGAACAGGGGCCGGCTGGGTACGCCAGCGGCTGTCTTTAGCTGACAGCGATGCCTCCATTCGCAGCCAGGCAATCAGTTTTATTGCCAGCATCATCGATTGTGCTGGTGAATTTGGGGCACCTGCCATCATCGGCTCGATGCAAGGACAGGTCGCTGCCGGCACCAGCCATGAGGACGCCGACGACTGGCTCGCCGAGGCACTGGCAACACTTGCTGAGCGTGCGGCACGGCATGGCCAGATCCTTCTCTATGAGCCCCTCAATCGGTACGAGACCAATCTGTTCAACACGCAGACTGCTGCGGCCCGCTTTCTGCGGCAGCATGGGCTGGCTGGCTCCGGCATCAAGCTTCTCTGTGACCTGTTTCACATGAATATCGAAGAGGTCAATCTGGCCGACACGATTCGCGGCGTGGGCGGCCTGCCAGACGGGCTCATCGGCCACATTCACTGGGCAGACTCAAACCGGCAGGCGATGGGCCTAGGCCACACCGACAGCCGAGCTGTCTACGAAGCACTCGAAGCCACCGGCTACGACGGCTTTCTGGCAGCTGAGGTGTTTCCGTTGCCAACGCCCGCCGAAGCCGCCCGACAGACCATTCGCTCCATCCAGGCTCTGGCAGATTCTTCATCCTGTTGACGCCGCATGCTGCGTCAGCATGTCCACAAGGTTTCCCTTCTCTTTTTGAACACGCTTGAGGCTCGCCATGCTCACCGGCCCGCTCCTCCATCCTGAGATATTGAAAATCCTGGCTACGGCCGGACACCATGCGCTGGTGCTGATCGCCGATGGGAATTATCCCGCCAGCAGCAAGCGGGGCCCGGCCGCCAAACTGGTCTCGCTTCAGCTGACTCCCGGCATTCCGACCGTCGCCGACGTCCTCCGGGCCGTCCTCGGCGCCGTGCCAATCGATGCCATTCAGACGATGGGCGTCGATCGGGCCGACTCTTACGCAGCAGCCACTCCCGGAGATCCGCCGGTCTGGGATACCTATCGAGACATCCTGAAACAGGCCCAAAGCAGCTGCGAACTTGAGCCCATCGTGAAGTGGGATTTTTACACTGCAGTAAACTCTCCCGATCACGTTCTCACGATTCAAACCGCCGACACGCAGCCATGGGCCAATCTGCTTCTCACCATCGGCTGCCGCACCTTTACCTGATTCGTACGATCAACACGCCCTCCTACCCTTGCTTCCCGCAGACAGGCTTCTCTCTATGGAAACCCGCCCTCTCGGCCGCACTGGCCTGAACGTTCCCATCCTTTCCTTTGGCGCCTCATCGTTGGGCCAGGAGTTTCGTCGAATCACAATTGACGAAGCCCTGCTGAGTGTCCGGGTCGCGCTTGACTGCGGCCTCCGCCTCATCGACACCAGTCCCTTCTACGGCCGGGGCATGAGTGAAGTGATGCTGGGCCTTGCACTGCGTGATGTACCCCGCGACGACTATCTGCTGTGCACGAAATTAGGCCGATATGACCTCGCCCATTTTGACTTCTCGGCCCGGCGTGTGGCTGAGAGTGTCGATGTCTCACTCCATCGCCTTGGCACTGATCACCTCGACATCTTGCTCTGCCATGACATCGAATTTGTCCCTATGCAGCAAATCGTCGATGAAACTCTGCCAGCCCTTCGGGCAGCACAACAGGCGGGAAAAGTCAGGTTCATTGGCTTCAGCGGTTATCCCCAGAAGATCTTCCGGTTCATCTGCGACCAGACCGACGTTGACTGTGTGCTGAATTACAACCAGTACACGCTGCAAAACACCCGCTTTGCCGACGAGACCATCCCCTACCTGCAGGCCAAGGGAATTGGCGTGATGCATGCCGGGCCATTCAGCGCCCGCCTGCTCACTGACGCCCCGCTGCCGCCGTGGCTCAAAGAGCCCGAGGAAGTCAAGGCAGCCGCCCGCAAGGCCGTTCAGTTCTGCCAGGAGCAGGGTTCGTCGCTTGCCAAACTGGCCCTGCAATTTTCTGTTGCCAACCCCGCCATCGCCACCACCGTAGCGGGCAGTGCCAATCCAGAAAATATCCGGCGTTGGTCTGATTGGATTGCTGAGCCACTCGACCAGGAACTCCTTGCCGCTGTTCAGGCCATCTTTGCGGCCGTGAAGAACATTGGGCACACCGAAGGTCTTGCCGAGAACAACTAGCTGCCTGCCTAAACCAGGTTTTTCATCTTTTCTTTCTTGAGACACCCCTGGCCCATGTTCATCGACGCCCATCAGCATTTCTGGCAGTACGCGGCGGCTGACTATCCTTGGATAGACGCCTCCATGAAACGGCTGGCACGTGACTATCTGCCAGCTGACCTCACTGCCGTCGCCCTGACTGAAGGGGTGACCGGCAGTGTCGCGGTGCAGGCCCGGCAGACTGTTCAAGAGACCGACTGGCTCCTGTCGCTTGCCGCCACAAACCCATTCATTCGTGGTGTGGTTGGCTGGGTCGACCTCCGCAGTCCAACCGTTGCCGACGATCTACGCTGCCGCGTCAGCAATCCAAAACTTGTTGGCGTAAGGCATGTTGTGCAGGACGAACCAGACCCACGGTTCCTCTTAGGTGACGACTTTGTTCGCGGTCTGAAAACCCTTGAGGCCTTTCAGCTCACCTACGATCTCCTTCTCTTCCCCCACCAGTTACCTGCGGCAATTGAACTGGCTGCCCTCCTGCCCGATCAGCCTTTCGTGCTTGATCACCTTGCCAAGCCCCAAATCAAGGCGGGGAACCTGGCTGACTGGGAAGCCGACATCAAGGCCCTTGCCCGCCACCAAAACGTCTGCTGCAAGCTCTCAGGTCTGGTGACCGAGGCCGATTGGGACAACTGGTCACGAGATGACTTCCGTGGTGTGCTGGATGTCGCTTTGACTGCGTTTGGACCGGACCGCCTTCTGTTTGGCAGCGACTGGCCGGTCTGCCTTCTGGCCGCCAACTATAGCGAAGTCGTAGGCATCGTCTCCGAGGTCCTTGCGACCCTGTCTCACTCAGAGCAGGCAGCCATCAAAGGCGCGACGGCCACCCGTTTCTACGGACTCCCTCAGGGCTAATTTTTTCGGGCGACCCCACCTAGCTCCACTCCCTTTAGCTGTCAGCCACCATTCCCACTGACCATCACTTGAAAGGCATCGTCATGAAAGCGTTACAACTGGTCGAACCGAGACGCTGGAACATGATCGATCTGCCCGAGCCTGATGCGCCTGGCCCAGGAGAGGCACTCGTCCGCGTGGAGGCAGTCGGCATCTGTGGGACCGACTACGGTGGCTACCTCGGCAAAATGCCATTTTTTAGTTACCCACGCATTCCCGGCCATGAACTTGGCGTCGAGGTGATCGCCGTCGGCCCCGATGTGACCAACGTGAAACCTGGCGACCGCTGTTGCGTGGAACCCTACATCAACTGCCAGCAGTGCCACGCCTGCCGTCTCGGCAAGACGAACTGCTGTGAGCATCACCAGACCCTTGGCGTCCACTGCGACGGTGGCCTGCGGCCAGCATTTTCCGTTTTGGCCCGCAAACTGCACCATTCGCCAAATCTCACCCCAGAGCAAAACGCCCTCGTCGAAACCCTGGCCATTGGCTGTCATGCAGTTGACCGTGGGGGGGTGACGCCAGGTGAAAACGTCCTGGTGATTGGTGCCGGTCCCATCGGACTTTCTGCACTTGAGTTTGTCCGGCTGGCGGGCGGGCGACCGATCGTCATGGACAGGGTGCCCTCACGGCTTGATTTCGTGCAGACAACCCTGGGTGTCCCAGACACGATCCTCGCCGATGGCACCTCCGCTGACGTCACCGCCGTTGCTGACCGTACTGCCGGAGCGTTCTGCGAACTGGTGATCGACGCCACTGGCAATGCCACCAGCATGAGTCGCAGCCTTGAATTTGCCGCCTTTGGCGGCCGTGTTGTTTATGTCGGCATCACCCAAGAGACCCTCGCGCTTCCGCACGCTCCCCTGC
>RGBY01000095.1 GCA_009919445.1 Planctomycetia bacterium | reverse complement strand
ATGCCACTTTCAGTCACAGGATACCGGCTGTATTGCATAGCCGCATCACCATGAGGGTCGAGATCGAGGGTGAGGTACTGAAAGCGGGTTCCACCACGCCGCACCGTCAGCCGACCGTTATTGCGACCCTCCACCCACAAGACCTCTCGGTCGGCAACAGCCGCAGGCGACAGAAAGTGCAGATAGAGGGACTCCCGCTGTGAGACCACGCCCGCTTTCTCTAGGTGATGCCGAATCTTGGCGTCAATAAACTCCATTGGCTGGAGGCGGCCATCGATCCGTTCCTGTTTGACGACACGGCAGGAATAGTCACGCACATGTGTGGTGAGAAAGTTGAGCGACTCAGTCGCACGTTTCATTGCTGGCTCCAGCGGATGCGGCACCGGCGGAGGTGGGGGTAGCATGGCCTGCGGTGGAGTGATGTCGAGCCGGTTGACTGTGATTGTCGCAGCCTCCGGAGGAGCAGCCAGGCTCACCCCAACCAAAGATAGAACGGCTGGCAACAGAACAGCCATTCTGAGCAGGTAAGAGTCTGCTGAGAAAGTCATGCCGGATTCCCTCTCGATTGTGAAGCGGCCCGCCTCAGGTTGCCTTGCACCATCCTTCTGGCACGCAGCCTAATGCGGTCCCCAATTGAAAGCCAGCATGATTCAGCACCCTTTGACTTCTTCATCGAATCGCCCATCCAGCAGATACGTCACAACCGCTGTCTTTTCGCAGACAATCCCGCAAAGTCTGACACGAAACCTCGCCTACCCATCGCTGAAATGACCTTCAAAATCTGGTTACCTGAATTCCAAAACACACTCATTTCACCGCTTCACCAGGGATCGAGCAGCCTAGAAAACAGATTGCCTGGCGACGCGTCAGGGCTTTCCCTGCGGGAATTCCTTGTCAGTAACAAAGATCTCTTAGGACAGGCGGCCCGACTCAACAGAATGAACTTCCAGCCGCACGTTCATAGCGCCTGCCAGTGGATTAACATCGGCAACATCCTGGATCATGATGCGATCGTGCTGGATCCCCGTCACTCCTTCAAAAAACCGAAGGACTTCTGTGACATTTCGGGGTAACCGCAACCCAACCATGCCTTTGTCAGGAAACAATCCAATTTTGATTCGCAACTCACCCTGCTGAAGAGTCATGTTATTCACCGGCTGCGCTGTCAGTCGAATCATCCAAACAAATCCAACGTCAACGTATGGGGTTCCCCGCATTGCCGCCCGCTGACTCGGCATCCTGATGATTCGCTCACATGCTGGAGTAACAGCCCCAAAAATCTGCACGGACCTCCGGTAACTCCAAAGCATCGGAATGATTGTGATTGCCAGCGTACCCGACGCCGGCAGTCCGTCGAAACGCACCCGCGGGCGAATTATCTGCACGATCAGAAACGGGGCTACTGCTGAGATTATCAGACAGACTTGCACGCCTCGGTAAACCGCTGCTGCAATCGGCTTCGGCTTGGATGGCTCAGGAAGTCGGAGGGCTTCCAGTTCTCGCTTGGCCACCATCATCCGCTGGGTGATCTCGTTTATCTCGGCAAGGCGTTCGACTTCTCCTTCGGAGGACCTCTCTATAGCCAGCTGCAAAGCCTTCACTTCACGGTCGTAATTCTCTTGAGCATCCTCAGCCATTTCTGACAACGTCCGGTGTTCCTGCGGGCTGAGCTTTGGGGCTGGTGCTGTTTTTGCTTTCCCACCAAACGCGAACCAGTGGAGGACGAGCCAGAAGAGCATGAATAAGAACCACTGAAAGGCTCTTGCATAGCCACTTTCACCGGGACGCGTTCGTAACTCCCGCCCATCTACAGAAATACTGTAGGCACTTAGATCAAGCGTAGTTGCCACCGACGTTCACCTTTCGTCCAATCCTCTACGTCTCGCCACTGATGAAACAACTATCGCTCTACCTAAAGGCAATCGCTATCGCCCGACTCAGCTCCTAGGTCACGTAACAGCGAAATGGCCTTATCAAGAGTGTACGCCGGAAGATCACTTATCTCGCAGCCAGATCGATGACGGTCGACAGCAGAGGCTAGCAGTGACACATCATCGAAGTCCGGGTGTGTGACCAGTCGCTGCCTGGCACGCTTGCCAAGGGTACCAACCGCATAAGCGTGAGCCTCGTCACGCATCGTGATCAGCCAGACTGTCCGCTCGGTCAATAATCCTGCCGCGGCGGCCAGAATCGCTTTGATTGGATCACGGCGGTCATAGGCTCGCCCGGCATCCGCAAGCAAGGCTGCCGTCAGCAGTTCTTCGTCGTAGGGTCGCTGCTGTTCCACGGCAGCAAATGCTTGCAGGCTGGCATCGAGCTGAGTAGCCGCCTGATACTGAGAAGCATCGAGTCGCACCGCTGCAAGAGGCTGCACGAGAGCGGCCAGCCGGTCGTACCGATCACCAAAGAGCCCCGCCATGCCACCAGATGAGTCTGGCTCATCCGTCAGCCGCTGGCGAGCAAGTTCGCGGCTCACCTCATTAACGCTGGGCAACTCTTCTTCGGGCACCCAGTCACGGGTCAGCCGACGGGCTGCGGCAATCCGCGCCCTTCGCAGGTCACCGCCACGGGCCAGCCGGCGGGCCGCCTCGGACGCGATTTGTCTTCGTCGTTTTTCCGGACGCGCCATTTCCGGTTCATTCCGTCACTGCTGCGGGCGGCAGTCGTCTGTACTGCAGGTTTCGCAGCCGGCTGGTCGTGGCATAACTGGCAATACCCAGTGGCTTACAGAGGAACATCTCGGCCCGGATCGAAATCTCATGATCGGTTCGTGGCTGGCTAATGATCTCCTTGCCATCAAGCAGACACGTAATTCTGTCTGACTCAACCCTGACAGTCACGCTGTACCAACGGCCGAGTTCAAATTCTTTGTAATCAGTCGTGCCGTTTTCCGAAGCATCAAACCCATCGACTGACGAAAGCCCAATCAACCCACCGCCCCAGCCGCCAAGAATGAGACTGCAGCAGTCCTCCCCGACAGGAAAGGTCAGCCCACAGAAAAAATCAAATCCTTCCGCCCGCTTGGCCTCTAAGGAAATCTCGTAAGCGTCTGAAGGAAACGCCTGCTGCCAGACAATTCCGCTGAGTGGATCACCACTGCCAATAACAATCTCTCCGTCAGTAACGGTCACCTCCCCTTCACCGCCAAACTCGATCGCCTCCCACCCACCAAGTGACTTCCCGTCAAAGAGTGACCTCCAGGGTTCTGCCTGCTCAGAACCATTGTTACGTTTCATGTCACGTGCCGTATCAGGGGCCATGCCGGTGGTCCTATCACGGGTTAGTTCGGCAACCAGACTGCTCGCCCCATAGACCTGATCGAGCGCCAGCAACACCGCACCGGCTGACACCGCAATGGCCCGCGAACGATCAGCGTCGTAGGCCACATCGAGCACCAACGAATCTTGATTGCCGTCGAAGATAATGCCCACCAGTTCCCCCGCGCGATTGATGACGGGGCTGCCAGAGTTTCCACCAATGATGTCAGCCGTGGACAGGAAATTCAGTGGCTGCGAGCCCTGGCCAGGTGAGGCAAGCAGTTGTGGTTCCGCAGCCCGCCAGGAAGGCGGCAGGTGAAAGGGCGGCTGCCCCCCTTCACGGGCAGCCTTGGCAAAGAGGTCGGCGACGGTTGTCCAGGGCTGGCCTGCGGATGCCTCACCGACTACCCCCAGCACCGTGCCGTAGGCAAGCCGCAGCGTGAAGGTGGCATCAGGGTAGAGTGGCTCGGTTGCCTGCTCAAACCGCAGCCTGGTCAGTTCAGCATGCGCCTGTTTTTTGATCTCCAGATTCTGTTCGACAATAGTCCGCAGTCGCCGTGACTCTTCATCGATAAGGGCCGCCACCGCCAGCATGGTGTCGTCGCTGGCGGCAACAGCAGCTGCGCCACCTTCGTACAGCCGCCGTCGGTGGTCTTCCTCAGCAGCGGCTCCTACCCGGCGACCGAGCCTGGTACCCTTGACGAGTTCCTCGGCCCGATCGGCAGGCGACTTCCCCGCGAGCACCCGACAGACAAGTGGATCGTCTGATCCCAATTCGGTAACAAAAAACGTAAGTGCATCGGCAAGACTGACCACCTCGTAAGCCTCATAAAGTGGTTCCTCTGCAAACAGCCGAAGTTCCAGTGACGGCCGCGCCGCCTGCCGAAACTCTCGCAACCTGCTGCCGTCGGGCTTGTCTGCCTCGGCAGCAGCCCGCAGGAGCGTGCGGGCATGGGTGAAAAACCGACTGCGAAACCCCATTGCTCCCTCAAGCAAGTTGTAGCGAACAGCCACTGCCGCCAAAGTCTGCTCGGCTGCTGCGATCTGCTGCCATGGGCTTTTCCTGTCGGCCTCTTGCCACTGCTGTTTGAGCGTTGCCTCGGCTGCTGCCTTTCGGGCCATCACCTCAGGCCGTAGGAGTGCTGCCAGCAGCCCAGCCCGCGCCTTCCGGCTGTTCTGCACGGCAAACAGATCCTGCTGGGCCTGAAGTGCCTGTTCCCTGCCCTCCTCTGCGTACGCCTGTAGCATGACTTCGCGACGATGCAGCCAGTTCAGCAGGAACGGCAACTGCCGATCCCGCAGCGACTCTATCTCCACCAGGGTCTTGCCACGATCGGTATGACCGGGGTGGCCGGCAACAAAAATCAGATCGCCTGCCGCGACGTCGTCACGGCCCCAGGGCAGGAAGTGCTCACTCCGCAGCGGCTTCCCGTCCTCGTAGACCCGAAAAAAACAGATGTCGAGGCAGTGCCGCGGAAACTCAAAGTTATCGGCATCACCGCCATAGAAGGCAATTGCCCGCTCCGGCGCAAAGACCAGCCGAATATCAGTATGACGACGGTAGCGGTAGAGCAGATACCGACCACCACCGAAAAGGGTCACCACGTCACTCCGCAGACCGGTGGCTGCCAGTGACTCAGCTTCAACCGCAGCGAGTACGGTTCGCCGGGCATCTGCTGCCGCTGCGGCTGTATCAGTTGCTGCCACGGCGGCGGTGACTCGCTCAGTCACATCTTCACTCGACACGAGCACATTTAGTTCCAGCCCGGGACACCGCAGTTCCTCCTGGTGCGTCGTCGCCAGGAAACCATCGCGGGCAATGTTTTGCTCTGGGCTCGACAGCTTCTGAAGCGTGCTGGCAGCAACATGATGGTTTGTCAGCACGAGCCCGTCAGCAGAAACGAAAGCGGCCGACCCGCCACTGCTAAACCGGACCGCTGCCTGTCGCACCTGCTCTAACCAGGCAGCAGATGGAATGAAGTCATATTCACGCTGCAGCCGTTCTTCCGGCAGATCACGAAACAGCCACATCCCCTCATCGGCCCGGCTGCTGGCTGAAAGCAGGCCAGCAAGCAACGCTGCGCCAGCGGCCATGAGCCAGGCAGGCGTCCTCGAGTGCAACAACTTTCCGAGCAGCGTTCGTTCCATCACCTCTCCTCTTCACCTCAACTGCGGCCACTCACCCGAAATCATCCGTCCGCCATCCTAGCCGGCGGGGGGCGAACTGGGCCGAAACTGGCCTCGCCAATTCCACTTGCAGAAAAGCGAGCAGCAGGGTACCAATATATATACGTATGTTCACTGCTTTGTTTTAGGGCTCGCACCCTTGGTTTAACCGGCCTGCTTCCCCTTTCAGGTTGCTCAGTCTGCTCCGTTCCCTTTTTGAAGGACTTTCACTCATGCTTGCCCGTCTGCAAACCTTCTCGATGCTCGGCGTCGATGCCGTGCCGGTTGATGTTGAGGTCGACGTTTCCAGTGGCGCCCTCCCGGCCACGGTCCTTGTCGGCCTGCCCGACACCGCGATTCGAGAGAGCACCCACCGGGTGGCGCGAGCCATGGTCAACTGCGGCTTCAATCGGCCCAATGATCGGATTGTGGTGAACCTTGCCCCCGCAGAACTTCCCAAGCAGGCAGCCACGTTCGACCTTCCAATCACGCTCGGCATTCTGGCGGGCAGCGGACAGTTTTCCTCCGAGCGATTCCGTGACTATGCCGTCGTTGGCGAACTGTCGCTCGAAGGCTCAACCCGTCCTGCCCGCGGTGCCCTCTCAATGGCAATTACTGCCGCCCGACAAAAAAACCTCAAGGGGGTAGTGGTGCCAGCCGCCAGTGCATCTGAAGCAGCGGTCGTGGAATCGATTGAGGTCATTCCTGTGAACAGTCTCGGCGAAGCGGTCGGGTTTTTTGCCGGGGAACTCGACATCCCCCGGGCTCCCACCGGCGTCGATGAGTGGTTCGATCGCTTTGCGGCCTACGACCTCGACTTTGCCGATGTCCGCGGCCAAGAGGCGGCCAAACGTGCCCTCCTCGTGGCGGCTGCCGGAGGGCACAACGTGGCCATGCTTGGCCCACCTGGAGGCGGCAAGACAATGCTGGCTAAACGGATTCCTACCATCCTGCCCCCGCTCTCCGCTGAAGAGAGCATTGAAACCACCCGCATCTACAGCGCGCTGGGCCTGCTCAGTGCCGGGCAGCCACTGTTGGCCACCCGCCCTTTCCGCAGCCCTCACCACACCATTAGTGAAGCTGGCCTGATCGGTGGCCGCTCGGTGCCGATGCCGGGCGAAATCAGCCTGGCCCATCACGGCGTGTTGTTTCTTGATGAACTCCCTGAGTTCAATCGCCGAACGCTTGAAGTGCTGCGGCAGCCCCTTGAGGACGGCACTGTCACCATTAGCCGGGCCCGTTCGACCACACGGTTTCCGGCCGCGTTCATGCTGGTGGCCGCCTTCAATCCGTGTCCATGCGGGTATCGCGGCGACCCGCGGCGTGACTGCCAATGCACTGCCCCTCAGGTAGAGCGATACATGAGCAAGATTTCTGGGCCACTTCTGGACCGCATCGATATCCACCTTGAGGTCCCCGCTGTCCCCTTTCGAGAACTCTCAGCCCGCCGGGCAGGCACCGGCAGTGCAGAAATGCGTGAGCGGGTGCTGGCAGCGAGAAAGCTTCAGCAGGCCCGCTTCACTGATGGACTCGCGACAGCGACGCAGATCCGCGACTGCTGCCCGCTCGACGGACCGGCCGTCGAACTGCTCCGCGCGGCGGTTTCAGACCTGGGGCTTTCGGCTCGTGCCCACGACAAGGTGTTACGGGTGGCCCGCACCATCGCTGACCTTGACGCTGCCGAGACGATCACCTGCTGGCACCTCAGTGAAGCCATTCAATACAGGCTGCTTGACCGCAAACTCTGGACATAACTTTTTCGAGGGAGCCTCAGGGCAACCCGCCTCGACAGCCCGACACCTAACGAGGCAGACTACGGACAATGAATCTCCTGGTCATACGACCGCAGCCCTGCTGCGATCCAACCGGCAGAAGTCGTCTCAGGCCCGTTTCATTCCTCACGAGTTCCCAACAGGCTAGCCCCCGTGCCCCTCTCCACTCGACGCCTCACCACCGCCATTCTGCTCGCCGGACTGGGGCTCATCGCCTTTGCGATCGACCTGCCGGCCGCACTCTGGTTTCAAAGCGGCAGCCTGCCGAAAGAGGTGATGCGGTACCTGACCTTTACAGAGGTCTTTGGGCATGGGACCGGCGTCGCTGTGATCATGATCGGGGTGTTCTGCCTCGACCGCTCCTTGCGGTTTCCCTCCCTGACCTGGCCAGCCCTGCGGTGGCCGACGTTTCAGCCGACGCCAGCCCGCCGCCATGCCGCCCGCATGCTCGGTGGCCTGCTCGCCGGACCACTGGTTGTGCTCTTGCTCAAGCAGCTTATCGACCGGGTCCGCCCGCGGGCCGCCGACCTCGGGCGGGCCAGTTCTCCCTTCGATACCTTTGGCGCCGATCTTCTCAGTTCTGGGCCACACAGCAGCAGCGACCTGCACAGTTTTCCCTCAGGTCACTCCGCCACCGCAGCCGCCCTGGCCAGCATCCTGATCTGGAAATACCCGCAGGCACGTTGGTTTTTCGTCACGCTCGCGATCAGCGCCTGCCTCCAGCGGCTTGCCAGTTCGGCCCACTATCCCAGCGACGCCTGTTTCGGTGCTGCCATCGGGGTGCTCGGTGCCGCGGTCGTGCTGGGCCGGGAACAACTGGCCGCAGGCCCTGCCAGCGACCGCCGCCAGGATCGTGACTGAGGCCGCAGCGGTTTGCTATGATAGGTGGCGTCGGGTCGACACCCGTCACCTGCCCCCTAACGAAGACACTCGAGATGCCCCCAGCAAAACGCGCCAAAAAAGCGACCCGTGCCAAGTCCACCACCGCCCGCAAGCCTTCCGCTGCCACAGCGGAAAAAAGAATTCTCCTCGTCGACGACGATGCTGAAATCATCGAGTCGATGCGGACGGTCCTCGAGGCCAAAGGGCACACGGTACTGATTGCCCGCGATGGCAATCAGGGTGTGGCACTCGCCGAACGGGAACAGCCCGATCTGGTGGTGCTCGATATGATGATGCCCAAACGCAGCGGATTTCTCGTGCTCGAGCGACTCCGTCGGGGCTACGACCACCCCCTGCGGATTATTATGGTGACGGCCAACGAAGGGAGCCGGCACAAGGCCTATGCAGAAATGCTTGGCGTTGACGACTACATCCGCAAGCCATTTGCCATGGAACGGCTGCTGGAAAGCGTTGCGAAACTCCTCGGCTAAATGGCGGCCGAGAGCACTTTTCGAGGCCGCCCCGGTCACGACACGGCCAGACTCGCGATGCAGCCTAGCCTGCCTAGCTTGACGCTTTTGTCTGCCATCGGCCGCCTTCAGAGCCATTCAAAAACTTCTGTTTGTCGGTTTCTGCCCCCGGGTTAGAACGAAGGGGTGGTCAGCACTCATCCGGCCCCTTCACGGTGCCGCCAAGGCTGATCGTTCGCAACTGTTTTTCGTGAGCGTACATTGCTGATGGCCT
>RGBY01000094.1 GCA_009919445.1 Planctomycetia bacterium | reverse complement strand
CGGTGACGGTGAGTGGCAGAAACTGGCAATCGACGAGGCCATAAAACTCTGGGGAAAATCCTGGACCGGCCTCGCTCAGGACCCTCTTCCCGAAGAATTTAAAATTGGAGCACAAGAGTTTTACAGACCAGACCCTGCTCCCCAGGAAGTCAATTTCTTTTATTCCCCACTTCCAACCCTTGCCGAGCGACCGACTCTGAGCGGTGCTGCTGGCCCAACAATGACGATGGGTGGCCCAACCTGGGGACTCTCAGTGCTTCACCCCTGGGCTATTCAAGAGATGAAAACATTGCTCGCGAACAGTACCGAGCCTGGTATGCAAGGGCCTGCTGGCTTTGGCTTTCCGACAGCCCAAGACCCGCAAATGGGCGGGCCGAACGATCCTCGCTCAACCGGACCATTTGCTGACTCTCAACTCAGCCAACCAGAGGATGACCCTGAAGCCATGCTCGATGATCCGTCCCTGACCGGCATGGGGCCAGACGGCACACTCAATCCGCTTACGTACCGCGTCTTCCGATTTATTGATGTCACAGTCAAGCCAGGCAAGTCATATCGCTATAGGCTGACCAGTCGGCTTTGGAACCCAAATTACCGCGTCTCGCAAAAGTATCTTGAGGACCCCAAGCAGGCCCAGGTTGAATCCCTCTCATCCGCCAACCCGACCGTCACAGAAAAACCAGTTCGGATTCCATCCACCACGCGGGTGCTCATTCGCCTCGTCACCAAAGACGAGAAGAAACGCGGTGGCCTTGGCAGCAGCGAAGAGCTTTTAGTCCTGGACCAAAACGAGGGTGTGGAAGATAAGCCCGGGTCAGGAAACTATGAACTTCATGCCACTGAGGCTACGATCGGCCAACTTATCACCAGCAAAAAGGAATCCCGACGGGTTGAGGTGGGCATGAACGCACAGGGTCGACCGATAAAAAAGAAGTATCCGGCCCACGATGTCACGACCGACTTCACGCTGCTCGGCATAGCAGGGGAACAAGAACTCGAGGAGAAGGAGAAGAAGCGAGTCACCCGTGGCTTCACCCCACCGCCACCGCTCGAGGCTTTGCTCGTTGACTCCGCTGGCAACCTCGAACACGTAACTGCCGTGAACTCATCCCAATTGGTCCAAGACTACCTCCAGTCCCTTCCCGGCTACCGACCGCCACAACCCACTGAAGAATCGATGATGGGTTTCCCCGGGTTTTGAAAACGAAGCATTGAGATGCCGTGCAGCCCAGTGGGCAACACGCATTGCAACGGCAGGCCTATCCACACGCTCATTTTTCCAGCAATTTTTCATGCAATTCATTAATCTCGTCCGTCTCGTTCCTCTTCTTGCCGCTGCCATCCTCGTACTACTAGGTGGCCTTGGGACAATAGCAGCGGCCCAGGGCACAGGGGGAACCGGTACTCCTCGAAGGCGTCCGAAAACTTGTTGCTGAAAAGGATCCTGCCCGTGTGACCCGGGCGAGGAGCGAACTGGCGAAAGAGTTTTCAAAACTCGGATCCAACACGGCAGATGCTAAGAAAATTGCACCAGCAGTAGTCAAAGAATTGACCCAGGCATAACGACCTTCACCAAACTGGCAACTCTTGAGGACACCACATTACCCACAGTCAGCCGAAACTGGATTCAGGAACGACTGCTGGAGGCATCGCCGGATCTTGTCAGCCAACTGGGTGATGACAAATCAGCGGTGAATCCATTGAAGGATGCTGCAACGACGCTTTTGGGTGACGAAACCAGGCCGGTCAACCTGCGAGTACGGGCTGCAGGCCTGCTTGCTGCCATGACGGACTCAGGGCTCACGCTCCCTGCAGCAGACATCCAACGAATTGCTGAGCAGACAGAGGCGGTCGCAATTGCTGCGGTCCAGGAAGACTGGGACAACATTGAGCGACAGAAGTTGCAGGAAAAATTTTCTGGCGCTACTCCAATGGGTGGCATGCCGGCAGGAGGCCCGCCAGGAGACGCTCTCAGCGTCGAGACACACTACCTCTCTGAGGCTGCCTGCCTGCAAACGAGCTGGCGGCTGGTCTCCCTCGCAAACGCGGGCGGCGGCCTTGCCGATCGGCTCGCGGATGAAAAAGAAAAGAAATCGCTACAGGATCGGGCTGCTACCTTACGTCGACTAGGCATTGCCATTTACGAAGCACCAGGCGACACCTCGGCAATCACTGCCATTAAGGAACTCATCCCAGAAGCCGCAGCGGCGTTTGAGGCCAATGATGCAGGCGGTGCCACTACGGGCACATTTTCACCGTTCCAGCTCCGGTAAGGAAAGCAGGAAGCGCCCACGGCCATTCTTTGCGGTTGTACCTAAGAACGAAAGAGCCCACCGTTCTTGAGCTGATCGTTGTTGACTACCTGCTTGTGAACTGCCTACTGGTCGACTGCCTACTTCTTGATCAACTCACGCACGGTCATGCCCGACGGGATCATCGGCAGCACGTGCTCTTGGTAAGGCACCTGAACATCGAGTAACGCCGGTCCAGGTGCATCGATCAGCCGTGTCAGTGCAGGCACGAGATCCGCTTTTTCAACGATCGACCCGTCACCCTGCCCGCAAGCCTCAGGATTGCCAACTGGTCCCAGGTAGGTGTGGGCCCGGTTGCCCTTGAAGAACCGGTCCTCCCACTGCACCACCATGCCGAGATGCTGATTATTCAGCAACAGAACCTTCACTGGGATATTCTCGCAGGTGCAGGTCGCAAACTCCTGAATGTTCATCAGGATGCTGCCGTCACCATCAATGTCGACCACGATTGCATCGGGCCGAGCGACCTTGGCCCCCATCGCAGCCGGCAGACCGAAACCCATCGTGCCAAGCCCGCTCGATGAGAGCCACGTTCGCGGCTGTCGGAACTTATAGAACTGGGCCGACCACATCTGGTGCTGCCCGACGCCAACTGCCACAACCGTCTCGCGCTCGGCCGTCAGCCGGGACAACTCGGCAATCGCCTCCTGGGCGAGAATACCTGGGTAACTTGTGTCGTAGGCGAAGGGGTCTTCTTTCTTCCAGGCAGCGATCTGGGCATGCCATTCCTCAAGCCCATTCTCTGGCGGCTGAACCACTTCATTGAGTTGAGCCAACGCTTCTTTGACGTCAGCAACAATTGGCACATGCACCAGTTTGTTCTTGTTGATTTCAGATGGGTCGATGTCGATGTGCACGATAAATCCATGCCGCGCAAACTCAGCCACCTTGCCGGTCACACGATCATCGAATCGCACCCCTACCGCGATCAGCAGATCGGCCTCATCAACGGCATAGTTGGCGTAGACGCTGCCGTGCATGCCAAGCATGTCGAGCGACAGTGGGTCATCTCCCGGCAATGCCCCTAAGCCCATCAGGGTCATGGTGACGGGGATGCCGGTTTTGCGAACCAGGGTGCGAAGATTCTCTGATGCCTCTCCCGTGATCACGCCACCACCGGCATAAATCACCGGCCGCTTGGCCCGCCGAATCGCGGCTGCCACTTGGGCAATTTGTTCAGGATGCGGCAACTGGGCTTCCGGGTGATAGCCCGGCAGATTCATCGGCACGTCGTAATCAGGAATGATATGCGCCTGCTGAATATCCTTTGGCAGATCGACCAGAACCGGGCCGGGGCGACCAGTAGTGGCGACGTGAAACGCCTCTTTCATCACCCGGGGAATGTCTTCGGCCCGCGTGACCAGGCAGTGATGCTTGGTGATGCCCCGACAGACTTCAACAATCGGCGTCTCCTGAAAGGCGTCGGTGCCGATCACGCTGGTACCAACCTGACCGGTCAATGCCACCAAAGGAATGCTGTCAAGTTTGGCATCGGCAATCGCGGTCACCAGGTTGAGTGCACCCGGCCCGCTGGTCGCCATGCAGACCCCTGGCTTGCCAGTGGTTCGCGCATACCCCTGAGCAGCAAAGCCGCCGCCCTGCTCGTGTCGGGGCAGAATGGTTCGGAGGCGGTCACCGTAACGGGTCAGCGCCTGATGCAGAGGCATGCTGGCGCCACCCGGATAGGCAAAGACAACCTCGACACCATGACGCACCAGAGATTCGACGACTGCGTCGGCTCCACTCACCAAAGAGTCGGTTCGTGCCTGATCGGGTGCCGTTGCCATCGTTTCTTTCCTCCGGGTGCAGTGCCGGCAGACGCTTCCCGCGACTACCGGAAATAACCTGAGCCGTTCCTCTCCGCTGGCCACCCCAATGGGGCCCGCAGTGCCTGAGAAGAATCAGCGAACAGATCCTCCTCAACGATACACGAAAAAACGGCCCGGGTCAGCCATCCGGCCGCCTGCTTTCGGGCCTGCTCCCCCCCGGGCATCCCCTACAATGCGACCGTGAGTGCTCCTGCCCGAGAAACCGCGACCGAGATTCCTGCCCAGCCACGTAGTCGGCTGCTTGGCCTGGCTAGCAGTCTGCGCGATCACAGCGGCTTTCCCGGTGTCATCTGCAGTCTCGAAGAGGGGCACAGTGCCACGATCGGAGGCATCTGGGGGGCCGCCTGCGGCCTGACCATTGCCGGCTTGGCCGAATGCCGCCGCAGTCTGGGCCCTGTGGTCGTCGTCATGCCCCATGCCCTCGAGGCCGACCTGCTTGCCGATGACCTCGCCCTGTTCACCAGCCTGCCGGTCGCCGTCCTGCCTCCCGTTGAAACATTTGCCGATCCAGCACTCGCTGACGACGATCGGGAAACCGACCCAGCCGAGGCCACTCGCCTCGCAGTCATCAAGCGGCTGATCGGTCCGGTGGAACTGGCTCCGCAGATCGTCGTGACATCGATTCAGGCCATCCTTGCCCGGAACGACCGATTCGACTTGAACTCGATGATGATGAAATTGAGTCCCTGCGGCGTTTCGACACTGTCAGCCAGCGCAGCATCGATTCCATCGAGACGATTGACCTCACGGCACTGAATCATGCACCGGCTGAGGGACGCCGCTGTTGGCTTCCCGACGTGGTTCCGCAGGACAGCTGGTGGGCACTGGCAGAACCAGCGGAACTGACCGAAGAGGCCAACCGGCTCTGCGAGCGACTGCCGACGCAGGCAATCCTTGCTCCCACCGATCTCTTCTCCCGGATCTACCGATTTCCCTCGGTGACGCTGTCAGCAATTGCCCCAAGCAGTCTCGAATCGACAGCTCAGCTGGCCATCGAAAGTGTTGAACGCTTCACCGGCCAGCTCGATCGTGTCTGTCACGAACTCGACACCGTCGGGAAAGACCAAGAAGTCTGGATTGTCGCCCCCACCGAAGCCGAAGAGCGGCGGCTGGCTGAACTGCTGGCTGCATCCGCACCCGCTCAGGCGAACCGTTTGCACTTTGCCCGCGGGCGATTGTCAGCTGGCTTCAGGCTGGTGCCAGAAAAATTAGTGCTCGTCTCGGCGGCCGAACTCTTCCGCCGCCACGACACCCCGCAGAGCCGCCTGCCGAAGCACCGTTTGGCTCGAGCGATTGACACCTTCCTTGACCTGCATGAGGGCGACCTCGTCGTTCATGTTGCCCACGGCATTGCCCGCTACCGGGGCCTCAAACTCCTGGAAAAGCATGGCCGCACAGAGGAGTTCCTCGAACTCGAATTTGCCGAGTCGACCCGTATCTACGTGCCTGCTTCAGCCATCGAGCTGGTGCAAAAGTACATCGGTGGGGGCAAGAGCGGCCCGAAGCTTGCCAAAATCGGCGGCACGCTCTGGGCAAAACAGAAACGGGCCGTCGAAAAAGCCGTGGCCGACATGGCCGCCGACATGCTACAGATTCAGGCCGTGCGGTCCCAGCGGCCGGGCCGGGCCTTTCCGGCCGATACGCCCTGGCAGACCGCCTTCGAGCAGTCCTTCCAATTCGACCCCACCCCCGATCAGGCCACGGCCAGCGAGGACACCGAACTCGCCATGCGGGCCGCCTTCAAAGTGGCCGAGTCGGGCGGCCAGGTGGCGGTTCTCGTGCCCACAACCGTGCTGGCCGAACAACACCGGCGGACTTTCACCGAACGGTTTGCTGAATACCCCTTCACCATCCGGGGCCTCTCGCGGATGACGCCAACCCGTGAAGTCCGCGAGACACTCGAGGGTCTGGCCAGTGGCAGCGTTGACATTGTGATCGGCACACACCGTCTGGCTCAGGCTGACATCCACTTCGCCAACCTCGGTCTGGTGGTGGTTGATGAAGAACAACGTTTTGGCGTCGACGTGAAGGAGCGGCTGAAGGCCTTACGAGCCAGTGTCGATGTTTTGACGATGACCGCCACGCCAATTCCGCGAACACTCCACATGGCAATGCTTGGCATCCGGGACATCTCTAATCTGACGACACCGCCAGCCAACCGCCAGGCAGTTGAAACGCGTGTGAGTCGCTTTGACGAAACACTGATTCGCCATGCCATCGACCGGGAACTTGCCCGTGATGGCCAGATTTTCTTCGTGCACAATCGCATTCAGGACATTCAGAAAATTGCCGACAAGATTCGCGGCATCATGCCCGACATCTCCATCGGTATCGCCCACGGCCGGCTCAACGAAACGGAGCTGGAACAGGTGATGGTCGATTTTGTGGCAGGCCGCACGCAAGTCTTGCTGGCCACCACGATCATCGAAAGCGGGCTGGATATCCCACGAGCAAACACCATCTTCATTGACGAGGCTGACCATTACGGACTGGCTGACCTCCATCAGCTGCGGGGCCGGGTTGGCCGCTCGCATCATCGCGCCTACTGCTACCTGCTCGTGCGGGAGGCCACACGGCTCACCACGACAGCTGCCCGCCGGCTGCGGGCCATTCAAGAATTTTCAAGTACCGGAGCCGGTTTCTCGCTGGCTATGCGAGATCTTGAGATTCGTGGGGCGGGTAACCTGCTGGGAACACAGCAGAGCGGCCACATCGCGACAGTCGGGTACGAGCTTTACTGCCGCCTCCTCGAGAACGCCGTCCGCGGTCTGAAAGCACTTCCGCCAACGGAGCCACCCCCAGTTGCCATCGACCTACCTGGTGACGCCTGGCTGCCTCGTGACTACATCGCCGACCTCCGCACCAAAATCGACGTCTATCGGCGAATCTCCCGGGCCAGCAGCCAGGCCCAGGTCGATGAACTGAGTCGGGAACTCCCCGATCGTTTTGGGCCACTGCCGGCAGCAGCCAGCCGATTACTGGCGCTGGCCAGCCTGCGGATCGCAGCTGCCGCCCGAGGTGTCGACTCGCTGAGCCGACAGCCAGGACTGCTGGTCATTGGCCATCACGACATCCGCCGCATCGAACGCTGGCGAAAGACCTGCCAGATGGCTGGCCACGAAGTTCGCTTTGTTGGCACTGGCACGGCGGTTGTTCCTCTCAAGCAACGGGTCGCCGAAGACCCTGACCGACTGCTCGCCTTTGCCTTGAGCCTGTTCGGGTCAAGCAGGAAAACTGGGGAAAAGAGAACGACCTAGGCCGTAATTTGCTGGGACGATTTCCCTTTTTCCTGGCCTTCGCACTCTGTACCCTCTGCCCGCCCCGGAGTCCCCGGTGTCGCCTTCGGCGGAGGTGATTCAAGTCGTTTTCCAGGCAGAGCCCACCGTGCGCCAGCATCTCGATCAGCAGCATCACTCTCACCAGCATCACTCTCAATGGAACACCTTCTTGCGGTGGGCTATCTGTCTGCTGCTGGGCTGTTGGGCTGTCACCGGAGCAACCGCAGACCCTGCCGAGCCACCACGCAACACCGCCGCACCGGCCATTTTTGAGCCCGCCATGCCGACCATCCCGGAAAGCATTTCCCGCCCTGAAGGCTGGCCAACCACAGTTCCTGCATCGGTGAGCAAGAATGTTCTCTCCAGCATCCTCGATATTCCGGGGGGTGATCTCGAACCGGTCGATGCAGAGGGCAATCTCCTCCTGCCGGTTCCTGGCGAGGACAACCCCCAGGGCAGTTCGTCAACGAAACGGGAGCCGCACCGTGCCGGCAGTGTCGTGCTGGCTGACTATCAAGAAGAAGTCAGCACCGCGAACCCCACTGGGCAGCCCAGTTCTTCCCTCGACGATATTCCCGGCATCCAGTCGGTCGAAATGGCGATGGTGGTTGCCCGTGTCGGTTCAGAGGTCGTGCTGGCTGGTGACCTGATGACCCCAACTGCGTCAGAGTGGTTGGCGAAAGTCTCACCGGGCCTCAAGCCAGAACAGATTCAGGAACTCAAACTCAAAATCTATGAGCAGGTCCTCGGGCCTCACCTTGAGACCCTGCTTGTCTATGTCGATGCCTGTCGCACCATTCCCGAAGAACGACTCCCCGAAATACGCGAAAAGGTTGACGAAGCCTTCGACAAGGAACAGTTACCAAAGATGGTGGAGGCCGCCGGTCTCTCCTCGATTCGTGAATATGAGGAGTTGCTGCGAAGTCAGGGGCAATCTCTTGAACGGATGCGGAAAATGTTCTTTGAGCGAGCCTTGGCCCAAGAGTGGATGCAGCAAAATGCCAACACGAGCGGTGAGATCCCCCACGCCGAAATGATTGCCTGGTATCAGAATCATCTCGACGAATTCGAGTTTGCAGCAAAAGCCCGCTTTGAACAGCTCACGGTCAAAATCAGTCCGAGCCAGCCTCGTGACGCCGCCTGGAATCGACTGGCGGCGATGGGGAACGAGGTGCTTCAAGGGCGGCCGCTGGCCGAGGTGGCCAAAGAACAGTCCGAGGGGCCAACGGCAAGAAGCGGTGGTCAATACAACTGGACGTCGCGTGGCAGCCTCGTTTCGAAGGTTGTTGATGAAGCCATTTTCAGCCTTCCTGTTGGAGAACTGAGCGCCATTCTGGACGACGGCGAGGCCCTCCATATTGTCCGGGTAACCGAACGAACTGATGCAGGCTGTACACCTTTCATCGAAGCCCAGGTTGGCATCCGGGCCAA
>RGBY01000093.1 GCA_009919445.1 Planctomycetia bacterium | reverse complement strand
GCTGCCACCCACTCAACGACCGTAACTCCTGAGGCGAAACATGGCTGACCCTTCCCCCGCCCCACACCGAGACCAGCCACTCCAGATTGTCCTGGCCGAAGACAGCCCAAGTGACGCCGGCCTCACCCTCGAGGCCCTGCGGCGAAGCAGCGCGCGGAATACGACCCATCATGTTGAGGATGGCATCGAACTGCTGGCCTTCCTCAGGCGACAGGGGCAACACGTCGATGCCCCAACGCCTGACCTGATCCTGCTTGATTTGAACATGCCGCGGATGGACGGCCGCGAAGTGCTCGCTGAACTCCTCCGAGACGAGTCGCTCCGCCGCATCCCAGTGATTGTCCTGACCACGTCAAACAGCGATGACGATGTCCTTGCGGCCTACCAGCGGAAGGCAAGCTGCTATATCCGCAAGCCGGTAAGCCTCGGCGCATTCATGCAGACCATGGAAAAAATAGACGCCTTCTGGTTTCAGTTGGTGAGGCTTCCGCACAGCGAGCAACAACTGGCCTAGACACCCTGCGGCCCCCACAGCAACCAGAGACAAACACCCGCACACCAATTGATCAATAAACGTCAAGACCGTGTGGCTTGAATTGTTATGAATCGCCAGCTGAGCATTCTTCTTGTCGAAGACAGTCCGAGTGATGCTGAATTGATTGGCATCTTTCTCGAACAATCTCCTCTTCACGTTCATCTTCATCAGGTAGATTCCGTCACCAGCTCACTCGACGCCATCGATCAGGCTGCCGCCTGCGGCGAACCATTCAACTGCGTTCTGCTCGACCTCGGGTTGCCTGACTGTAGCGGTATTGAGACGTATCGCCGACTAGCAGGGCATGCTCCTGACCTGCCAGTCATCATCCTCAGCGGGAACACGGAAGACGGCCTCGCGCTCCAGGCGGTTCAGGAGGGGGCCCAAGACTATCTGCCCAAGTCTGAGATGAGCAGCAGCAGTCTGGCTCGAGCCGTGCGATATGCCGTCGAGCGTCACGAACGGGCGTTGGGCCAAAAACGGCTGGAAAACCTCGAACGCGACATGCAAACGGCTGCCACGATTCAGAAGCGGCTTTTGCCTCTGGTGCCTGCAGATGTTCCGGGCATCGATATTGCCGCTCGCAGCATTCCGGCTGAGGCAACCGGCGGAGATTTCTATGATTTTTTCCGGCTCTCCAACGGACGGGTCGGAACGATGATTGCTGATGTCAGCGGCCATGGTCTGGGGGCTGCTTTTATCATGGCTTCAACCATGGGAACGATCCGGTCGTTGGTGCATAACGAGGCCGATCCCGGAGAGATTTTGACGGCGGCTAATCAGCACGTGCTAGCTGAAACGGGAGCCGAACATTTCGTGACCGCTTTTTATGGCGTGATTGACCCCCACCGCCGAGAACTGGTGTTCGCCAATGCTGGCCATGGTGGCTGGCTTCTGCACGACTGCGGAACCATTGAAAGTCTCGATTCCCCAGGTGGGTTTCCCTTGGGAATTGTGGATGATCACTCCTACCAGACCTCGTCGCTGATTCGGCTGAAACCCAACACGTCATTGATCATGCTGACAGACGGCATTCACGAAGCAATCGACAGCAGCGAAACCATGTTCAGCATGGAACGGGTACAGGCGGCTCTTCGTGACCTGCGGGGTGCCTCAGCCGAGGAGCTTGTCGAGGGAACCCTGGCTATCGTCTCAAAATTCTGCCATCCCCGGCTTCCGCTGGACGACATGACAATGGTTGCCTTGAGACTCCGTGAGCAGACGTAAGCGTCAACGATCTGCTGAATCATTTGCGGCACCGGGCTCAGCCAATCGTTCATCGGCGTAGACAGCAAACGCTCCTTCAATATCAGCCTCTTGCTCATTCCCGCGGTGAAACAACAGCCGGTAGCGGAGGGCAACCCGCTCACCAGAATCGAGCGTGATGGCTGCCGACTCTTCTTGGAGGCCCAGCGACTTCAGCCCAAACGGATTCGCCGTGAACAGGCCATAGGTCCGCACGTGCCAGGGGCTGGGGTGGCGGAACGTACTGGGATGGCTCATGAAGGCAATGCCGTAGGTCTGCCCGTCAATTGGCCCATGGTAGTCAACCCAGACGGCTCGCTTGGCCCAGGCAGCGGCATTGCGATCGCCGAGGCTGTTAACAATCTCGCCCCCTTGCTTGGCGTCAACCCGAATCGACTCCGGCACTCGGATCGACAGGCCAGCATCCTTGAAGTCTTCAATTGTCGCAGGGCCATGGGCCGCCACGAGATCGAGGGCAATGTCGATCACCCGGTGCTCGCCCTGAACCACACAGGTCAACCGCTGCTCGACGGTCAGCACCGGCTTGTTGGTCGGGGAGAGCATGGTGGCCAGGCTGTCGATCACCGCTGTCTTGCCGCCGGCAAGCTTCCGGTAGCGGTCATGGCGAATGCTGCCGATGAAGGCGAGCCGGTCATCCTTCGCCTTTGGCCCCCAGCTCTCTCGCTCATGCCAGGTGTCAGTTGCGGCGATCCGCTGATGGCCGAAGGTGATACCCCGGTGATGGATATGGTCGACCGCCTCACCCGGGACTTTTTTCATTGGAAAGCTCCGGGTCATCTCCTTGCCGTCCGGCCCGATCACCGGCCAGAGAAACGGCTTGTTGCCCTGGTCAATGACGTAGGTCATGAACGGCTGGCCTTCAAGTGAGACGGTCACGCCACCTGATTCATTTTCATGAACCGTGAACCGCTCAGCGGCCAGCCCCCAGCCCGCAAGGCAAAACAAAGCAACTCCCTGCAAACAGAGCCCGCGAGCAATACCAAAGCCAATTCGCCGAAAAAATTCCATCGCAGTTGTTCCTCTGTCGCCTCATGCTGCCGCGTGAACCAGACCAACGGCCAACCTGCCTTGCACCCTTGGGGCCCGCAGTGATGCTGAAGACGGGCTCGTAGGCGTTCTAAACTGAGTGCCATTGTATCGAGGCCGGCGACGTGGTGGGATGGCCAATCCGCCACCTTCCTCCCAACGATGCTCCGATTCCTCACGACCAACTTTCGCTGGCTGGCTGCCGGCTTCCTGTTGACCTTTGCCTCTGCCTGCGGCCAGACCTGGTTTATCGCGCTGTCTGCGACTGCCATCAAGCATGAGTACGGACTCAGTGATGGCGGGTGGGGCGGGATCTACACGCTGGCCACCCTCACCTCTGCCCTGATGATATTTTGGCAGGGATCCATCATCGACCGGGTTCCGGCCAGGCTGGTTTTTCTTGTGACTTCCCTTGGCTGCGCTGCCGCTGCGGTCGGGCTGTCAGCCAGTCGCTCGGTCTGGCTTTTGGGCATCAGCATTTTCCTGCTGCGGTTCTGCGGCCAGGGTATGTTCGGCCACATCGCCATGACCACAATTGGCCGCTGGTTTCTGGCCCAGCGGGGCAGGGCGGTTGCCATCGCCAACCTTGGTTACCCAGCAGGTGAGATCATTCTGTCCGCACCGGCCATCCTCGCGATTGAATACGTCGGATACCGCGGCATGTGGGCAGCCACTGCGGCCGTCCTTGTGCTCCTGATCACACCGGTGGCCGTGATCCTGCTTGCCACTGACCGCACACCTCAGATGCTGGAGGCCGCAGCCACCACCACCGGCCTAGCCGGTCGGCATTGGACGCGCCACGAGGTTGTCCGCCACTGGCTCTTGCCAGCACTCCTGCCCGTTCTTCTGACACCGGGCTTTATGGGAACTGTGCTTTTTTTCAATCAAACTCATGTGGCTACGGTAAAGGGCTGGACTCTGGTCATGATGGCCCCCGGGTTTACCTGCTTTGCAATCTCCGTCGTAATTACCTCGTTTGTATCCGGCTGGGCAGTCGACCGATTTGGGCCAGCCAAGCTGCTGCCTGTCATGCTCGTTCCAATTGGTCTGGCGATGGCGCTGATTGGCTCAATTGGGCATGTCAGCAGCTGGTACATCGGCCTCGGCCTGATGGGAATGACGATGGGCATGGGAGGCTCGCTCTCTGGCGTCCTCCTGCCGACGGCTTATGGCACTCAGCATCTCGGTGCCATTCGTTCGCTTTCCACCACGATCATGGTCTTCTCAACGGCCATCGGGCCTGGGCTCACCGGTTTTCTTATTGATGCCGGTGTCGATTTTTCGCTGCAGTGCCTCGTCTGTGCCGGCTGGTGCCTGATTGTGTCTGCCGGTTCAATCCTGACTGAACGCCGCCTGAGCCGAGAATTGGCAGCGGCCAACTAACCGGTCGACGCAGACCCAACGCAGATTTGCTCCAGCCCCGAACGGCCTCACCAGCCGTACACCAGACGCGGCAACCAGAGGACAAGTGGGCCACCCAGCAGAAGCACCAAGAACAGCCCGAGCAGTTGCAGGCCAACAAACGGCACCACTCCCCGGTAAAGATCAATAAGCTTCACCTCCGGTGGAGCCACCCCCTTGAGATAGAACAGCGCAAAGCCAACGGGTGGCGTCAGGAATGAGGTCTGCAGGCAGACCGCCATTAACACACAGAACCAGATGGTGTTGGCCGTCACGCGGGCAGCAGCAAAATCTTCCGGCCGCTGAAAGGCGGTGGGCTCCACAAAGCCAAAATCCAACTGGCCAACTGTGCCGACAACCAGCGGTAACACGATGATCGTGATCTCGATCCAGTCGAGAAAAAAGCCCAGCAGGAAGATCACCGCCAGGATGGTCCCGATCACCCCATACGGCCCGAAGGGCAGGCTCTCAAGGCCGAGACGAATCAGTGAGTCGCCCCCAAGTTCCCGTAGGATGAAGGCGAAGCAGGTTGCCCCAATGAGGATGCCAACAATTGAGCCTGTGATCTGAAAGGCATCGATGCAGGTCTGCCAGCCTTCTTTAGCAAGCGTGGTGATACTCAGCTTGCCTTCATCAATGCCGCCTGCACGCAGCCAATGGCCGACTGCCAGCAGGCTGGCTCCGACAGCGCCAATGCCGCTGGCCTCGGTCACTGTTGCGACACCGGCAAAGATCGACCCCAGCACCACCACAATAAGGGCTAAGGCCGGCAAGATAGCCACCAAAAGGTCGACTCCGACGGAGACTGAGAGCGGCTCAGCCGGCTCTAGTGGCGCCTGCTCGGGGGCCAAAAGGCCGACAGCCAGCAGGTAGATCAGATAGAGACTTGCGAGCATGACCCCCGGCAGCACCGCCCCCATGAAGAGGTCACCGACCGGCACTGAGGCCTGGTCTGCCATGATCACCAGCATGATGCTTGGCGGCATCAGGATACCGAGCGTGCCAGCTGCACAGACGGTGCCCGCAGCCAGTGGCCGGGCATAGCCCTGGCCAAGCATCACCGGCAGGCTGATCAGGCCCAGCAGCACCACCGAAGCCCCGACAATGCCAGTACTGGCTGCAAGCATAATACCAATCAGCACCACGCTGATTGCCAGCCCGCCACGCACCCGCCCAAAGAGCCGCTGCATCGCCTGCATCATCTGCTCGGCCACGCCACTGCGGTCAAGCAGCAGCCCCATGAAGATAAACATCGGCAGGGCGACCAGCTCTGGCTTGGTCAACAGACCACCATAGATACGGTTGACAAACCCAGCAGCGGTACCAAGGTAAAGTTTGGTACCGGGGTGGGCCACGTTCAGCGTGTAGCCAACGAAGTCGGCGGCATAGCCTACACCGATAAAGACAACGGCGATGCCACCAAGCACGAAGGCAATCGGAAAGCCTGAAAACAGCACCGCCATAAAACTGGCAAACATCAACACCACGAGGGCATAGCTTGGCTCCACCCGGCCAATTGCCCAGGCGAGAGCAAGCACAGATACCACTCCAGCCGACCCGAACGCCAGCAGCCACGACCAGCCACGCCGACGGTCAGTTCGTCGTACCGGATCACTCAACACTGGGCTCCACAACAGTGGCACCGCCCGAATCAGTCGGGCTATTGCGGCCAGGCTGATCAGCCCGCAGGCCAGCGGCAGGGCGGCCTTCACGATGAAGGTGAAGGGCAGCCCCTGCTCGTTGACAGACCGCTCGCCAATGGCAAAGGATTGAGCCACCGCCAGCCAGCCATGCCAGCCAATCAGGCCTGTCAGGGGCAGCACAAACAGCCCCTGACCGACAAGTTCGATCAACGCCTTGGTCCGTGGGCTGAAATGGGGATGCAGCAGATCGAGCCGAACATGGCTATCGGTGGCGGCGGCTGAAGCGACACCCAGCGTGGCCAGAAAGGCATAGAGTTGCCAGTGCAACTCTTCCAGCCAGACCAGATTGATGCCCGCGACATACCGCAGCACCACATGGATGACGATGGCGGCCGTCAGCAGGAAAAACAGACTCGCTGCGGCTCGGCTGACCAGCAGCACGAAAAAATCGAGCCTGTCAGCAACGGTGCCACCTGCCGGCCGGCTAAGAGCCACCGTGTTGGCAGTTTCGATCTGAGACACGGGACTGCTCATGGGGTACGCGACATCCCGGCCCCTTTGCCGACCGCCGGCCGCGGCAAGAAGGCACGACCGCCCCACTCACGGTAGTCTTCCCGAAAGGCCTGCAACTGCTCCCAAACTTCTTTGAAGAAGGGGTTACGGTCAGCCTCACGTGTTGCCACCTGCTGCCATGTTTTTTGAAAGACCGCAAGCATTTCAGGTGACCATGTACGGTTTTCCACGCCTCGCTCGTCGGCATTACGACGAATGGCCGCAGCCTGCAATGATTCACTCTTGGCGAAGCTGTCGAGCATGGCAGCCCGGCAGGCCGTTTCGATCACGGCCTGATCGGCTGCTGAAAGCGACTGCCAGATGCTCTTGTTGATCAGCAGTTCCAGAATAGTTGCCTGCTGGTGCCAGCCGGGGAAGTAATTGTAATTGGCAACCCGAGCCAGACCGAGTTTTTCATCAATGGCCGGCATGGAATACTCGGTGGCATCGAGCACGTTCTTTTCAAGGGCCTGATAGATCTCACCTCCGGGCATCACCGTCACGGCCACACCCAGTTCCTGCATGACCTGACCGCCCAGGCCATAGAACCGCATCTTCAGTCCCTTGAGATCAGCCGGTGTCTCGACCGGCTGGCGGAACCAGCCGCTGGTTTCAGCTGCCAGCAGGCAACAGGGCAGCGGCACCACGTTGAAGCCAGCCTCGTCATACATCTGCTGTTCGAGTTCCAGGCCACCACCGTAGTTCATCCAGGCGACATACTCGCCTGCCTCTGGACCAAAGGGCACAGCGCTAAACAGCGGCGCCGCTGGCATCTTGCCGGCCCAGAAACCAGCCGGGCCAAAGCCCCCGTCGATGGTGCCAGTCGCAACCGCATCGAGCACTTCCAGCGGCGGCACGAGTGCACCCGGTTCATGAACCGTCAGTTCGATCCGGCCAGCGGTCATCGCCGCCACTCGCTCGGCCACGCCGACAATGGCATCACCGAGACCAGGCAGATGAGTTGGTTGACAGGTGGCAATTTTCAGTTCGACCTTCACGCCACCGCCGCCAGCAGATCCTTGCAGCCGGCCACTGCTGACGGGCTCACAGCCAACTAGGAGCACGAAAGCCAGCAGCGTTGACACGATGCTGATCCGTTCTCTCTTCATCATGCCAACCATCCAATCTTGTTGACTGACCCGCCACGAGCAGCCATTACCACCTCATCTAAGGAAGCAGTATACGTCCGCGATGACGATGAGAACCGGTCTGTCGCCCGCTCAGCCAATCCGCTCCGGTTCCGGAGAGCATTTTGTATCTTTCTAAAAAAACGGCGGTGCCGGTTTTCCGGCACCGCCGCAGGTTGAAGCCAGACTTTCCCGTGAAAGTCTGGGAAGTTGACTGCTATCGCTGCCTAGCCAGCCATTGCCCGGCAGGTCTCGACGCACCGCTGGCAGGTTTTGGCGCAGGCCTGACAGCAGGGCATGTCGCCACACTCGAGGCAGGCCTTGGCACAGGCCTCACAGACATCCGCGCAGAGTCCACACATCTGTGGTGAGTGGGCTGACTCATACTGCATCAAGGCCACACAGGTCTGGCAGGTCTCAATACAGGTGAGGCAGTCCTTCTCACACATCGCACAGTCACAGCCAGTGACACATTCTCGGCAGGCCTGCAGACAAGCCGTGCAGGCCTCAATGCAGGCTGCCTTCTTGGCTGAGTCCATAGTCTTTTCAGCCGCCAGCGTTGACGAGCCTGTCATGGCAACTGCCAAGGCTGCAGCTGACAACAACATGGTGATGGAACGAAACATGGTTTTTTCCTTTTCCAGTTTCTGAAAAGTGGACCAGCCGTGCTTTTATCTGACCCTCTGGTCTTGGCACCAACTGGGTCAGTGACGCTGCATCTGTGTCAGGAACGGATACGGCCGAAGACAGCAGCGACGCCACCGGCTTGCGGGGCTGTAACTGACATCGACACGGGGCACTCACTGGGGCCGCCTCCGCGCCACTGGCCTCTTGGCTTTGGCAACAGCTTTGACAACAGGTTGAGCAAAAACTCATCGGCTGCTGGGCTAGTGAATTCTGCTCACAACAGACCGAATCCAGAGGCAGCGTTTCCAGCCTGCTCTCACCTAGCAGCGAGGCCTGGCAGCATTCCGCAGACACTAAAGGCCCAGACAGCAGACCAGCCGCTGCTATCAGCATGGCGGCCATCCGCAGAGCCTTAGCCTGCACGCTCGCTACGCTCTTAAACCTTGTAACCATTTTGAACCTCTCGGCAGGTTTGAGCCTTTCGGCAGGTCGCACCGGCCATGTGCTATGTATCGAATTATACGCAGCCACCTGGCCTCAGTTCAAAACTTCGAAGCATCCGGGCTTCTTACTTATTTGTCACCTGTTTCAGAGAGGCGAGTGCCCGTTTGCGTGCTTCGGCATGATCGACTATCGGTTCTGGGTAATTGCTGCTTCGATCAACCCACTTGTCGATGTAGGCCTCGTCAGGGTCGAACTTCTGCTGCTGGCTCGTTGGATTAAAAATCCGAAA
>RGBY01000092.1 GCA_009919445.1 Planctomycetia bacterium | reverse complement strand
CCCAGGCGAAGCCGCTGAAACCCCAACTGCAGCCGCTCCAAACAGAACAACCACCATCCGTTCAGCCGAGTGCCTCCGAGGAGGCCCCGGCGAGCGTCCCTCCCGCAGTCGGCCCGCCACCTCAACCCGGTAACCAGGCTGCGTCGACACCGGCTGCCCCAGTCACGCCACCCGCACTAGCATCAGCCCCCCCTCCAGCCAGCGTCACTCCCGTCACCCCTGCTGCCAGAGCTGAACGCAGTTCGGCAGTTGACGGCGATGATGAAGAACGCGTCGTGCGGGTTTCGGCCGGAAGCCTCTCTCGGCTTGTCGGCCTGGCGGGTGAGTCACTCGTAGAAGCCCGCCAGTTACGGCCGTTTGTCGACTCGCTACAGGCGATTCGCACGCTCCAGACCTCTCTCTGCGATGCCGTGGCAACCGTAGAAGACGGGCTCCGATCGCATGCGGCTTCCCTCCCTGCCTCTCAGTTGACCGCTGTCGAAAGCCTGCGGCAGCGGGCAGGCAGTGGCCTTGATCGGCTCACCCAGCTGATCGAAGCTTTCGAGGGCTTCGCCCGTCGCAACGAGGATCTCTCTGAGCGGCTGCATCGCGAGGTAATCTTCAGCCGAATGCGGCCCCTTGCCGACGGCATCCAGGGCTTTCCGCGTCTGGTCCGTGATCTTTCCCGGCAGCTTGGCAAGCAGGTGCAACTCGAGGTAATCGGTGACCAAACCGGCGTCGATCGTGACATCCTCGACAAACTTGAGGCTCCCCTCTCACACCTCATCCGCAACGCACTCGACCATGGCATGGAATTACCGGCCGAGCGACGGCAGGCAGGCAAGCCTGAAACCGGAACAATCACGCTTGAGGCAGGCCACCGGGCTGGCAGCCTGACGATTGTGATCAGCGATGACGGCAAGGGCATCAATACCGAGGCCCTGCGGGAGCGAATCTGCGAACGAAATCTCGTGACCCCCGCAGTGGCAAACCGCCTTTCCGAGGCTGAGTTGCTTGAGTTTCTCTTTCTCCCCGGATTCTCGACCCGCAATGCCGTCACTGAAATTTCGGGCCGTGGCGTTGGGCTCGATGTGGTGCAGACCATGGTGAAGGCTGTCGGCGGCAGCGTTCGCGTGAGCACCCAACTGGGACGCCAGACCCGCTTTACGCTGCAGCTCCCGATTACCATGTCGGTCATTCGGGCCCTGTTGGTCGATATTGGCGGTGATCCCTACGCCTTCCCGCTTCCCCGGATCGACCACATCCTCACCTGTCAGCGTGATCATCTCGCTTCCGTTGAGGGCCACAAATATGTCGATCACGACGGAACCGCCATTGGCCTTGTCAATGCAGGCGATGTCCTCGATGTGCCCCAGACTGCAGCAGAGGTTGATCCACTGTCGATTGTCGTCATCAGTGACCGAGGGCAGCGATTCGGCATGGTGGTAGACGGCTTCTTGGGAGAACGAGACCTGGAGGTTCGCCCCCTCGACCCTCGGCTGGGTAAGGTTCCCGACATCAACAGTGCCTCGCTGCTGGAAAATGGCGACCCCGTCCTGATTGTCGATGTGGAAGATATTGTTCGCTCGATTGATAGCCTCCTTACTGGCCGTGGCCTCTCTCCCATTGATACGGCCCGGGAAGAACTTGCCAGCACGCAGGTGAAGCGAATCCTGGTTGTCGATGACTCAATCACGGTGCGAGAACTCGAGCGGCAACTCCTCCAGGCACGTGGCTTTCAGGTCGACGTTGCCGTTGATGGCATGGATGGCTGGAACGCCTTTCGGAACACACCTTACGACCTTGTCGTCAGCGATGTTGACATGCCCCGAATGGATGGCATCGGCCTGGTGACGCTCATCAAAACTGATGCCCAGCGGAGCGATGTACCCGTGGTGATTGTGTCGTACAAAGACCGCGAGGAAGACCGCTTACGAGGACTCGAAGCGGGTGCGAACCGCTATCTCACCAAAAGCAGTTTCCACGATGAGACCTTTATCGACACGATCGTGGAACTCATCGGCGAGCCAACCGACTAAAGTCACTGCCTCGTTCAATCGTCGCAAGCAGATCGAGTACGACCCGCTCTGCAGCCGGCCCTTTGGCCAGCCCGACTATCTGCACTCCAATCGGCAAGCCTGCACTGTGCCGTTCGGTGGCGGCGGCCGCCCGCAACACCCGATCAGGACTCCACGAACGTGTCTGTTCTTCGGTAGCCGCCACCCGGGTAACCGGTACGACACCGGCAGAGAGATCAGCAAGATTGGCCAGCAGACAGGGTGCTGCAGCAGCCACCAGGCGGGCAGCCGTACCATGCCGCAGTGCGGGCAGTGACGACACCGGGCAGAGCACGGCGTCGTATTTGCTGCGAAGCTGTTCGACCTGCTCAAGGAAATGCTGATGCTGGTCGAGCAATGCCTCCCAGCCGGTTGCCGACCGTGGCCCAGTGGCCCGTAAGGCGGCTGCCTCCGTGCTATTGCCCAAGAGGCCAAGCAGGGCCGCCAGCGGGGGACGGGCCGCCCGAGGGAGACCCGCAATCCGTAGCAAGCGGCCGACCGTCGGCATGGGTTGATCTGAGGCAAAAAGTTCTCTGATATCAGCACCGCCGTCGGCTGAGAGCAGCGCAAACAAAAGCCATGCTGCCTCAGCCGCCAGCCGATCGTCCACGTCATCCACCTGATGTCCTGCCGAGCGAAGAATGGCGGCAGCCTCGGCCACGCCCCGACGAACGGATGCGGCCGGCGGCAAGAGCCCTGCTTCCGGCCAAAGGGCAATCCGCTTTGGGAGAGCAGCACTCGTGCTGGCAGCCGGCAGCACCCCAAACGCAGTGGCCGCCAGTTCTAAATCAGCCACCGACCTGGCCAGAAAGCCCGCCCGGGAGCCAATCAGGTCAAAGTTGGGCAAGGTATTAAAGCCACCTGCATTTCCAAGCTGGCTCGATGCTGGCAGAAATGCAGGAATACCACAGGCATGCGCTGGCTGCCGCACACTCCCGGCGAGGTCGTTTCCAACTGCGAGTGGAACCACGCCGGCTGCCACCAACGCCGCATCGCCTCCACTGGAACCACCGGGGCCACGGCGCATATCATCCGGATGATTCGTCTGGCCCCAAACCGGGTTGGTCGTCTCGTGGAGATACATCGCCTGCGGCACATTCGACTTGCCGATAATGACAGCTCCTCGCGCACGCAAGCCACTGACAATCGGCGCATCAGTCTCATCAATCAGGTGCCGGCGGCTCGGAATACCTCGCTGGCAGCCTGCCTAACAGACCGGCAGTCAACCGCCCAGACTTCTCCAGCCTTAAGCAGAATGCCGGTCACAAACACCGAATCACCCACCGCCGACTCAAGAGGCCGCCGACTCAGCACCGTGACCTGTTCCGGGGCGGTTTCGCCAGCAGGCTGTCCACCTTTCAGTGTCATCGTCGAATACCAGATCGGGCCGATCGCTTGTCCACCCTCAACGGTCGCCAGAAGCATGACTCCATCTTCGCCTCTGCGGGCTGCAGCCAGCCACATCGGGCCCAGCCGTTGCAGGGCGACCTGCAGCGTCTCATTCGCGGCAATGTCTTGGTAGATCTGCTCAACAACTTCCGGCAGCTGGCCGACGTTGCGGCCCTGTTGGAATGCTTCTGCATCAACGGCTCCCCAGGCCGTGGCAACGGTGGCGAGACTTCGATACCAGTCAACGAGGAGCTGCTTGCTGTCGGCCGACAAGCTGTCGAGATCCGCCACATCGGCGGCCAGGACCGCTGTAGCAGAGTCGCGAGCCCGTTCTGTGGCGTCTTCGAGCGGGGTGAAGTCAAGCGGAGGAAGGGACGAAGCCTCTGGCGTGACAACCGCGTCATTCTGCGGGCTGGCATCGACCACCTTTTCCTCCGTTTCCGAAGGCAGCGGTGATTCACCGTCAGATGCTTCTTCCGCAGGAACCTCAGGAGAACCTGCCGTCGCTGTTGATGACGGTTCCATCGCGGCATCGCCGGCTGCTGCCGTCGCCTGATCAGCGGCGGCCTGTGCCTCGGGCTCGCCATTCCTGTCAGGGGCCGTGGCAGCCACCGGGGCAGCCTGCTCGGCAGTCCCGGCGTCCGTGTGCCGTTCTGTTTCGGCCATCTTCCCCGCATCTGCCGCTGCGGCTGCCGCTGCATCTGCATCTGCCGTCGCGTCGACGGGCGTTTCCGTGGCCGGCTCTGAAGTGACTGCCATAGCCTCCGAGTCAGCCTGACCGCTGTCAGCCTGCGTGGCGGCAGCAGGCTCAGAATCGGGCTGCTTGGCAGTTTCTGAGGCATCTGCGACTGCCGCTGGTTCGAGCGCCTCCGCTTGTTCGACCACCTCCGCTGGCTCGAGCGCATCCGCTTGCTTGACCGCCTCCGCTTGCTTGACCGCATCCCCTTCACGGGGCTCATCGGCACCGGCTGCACCCGTCTCGGCGTCTGGCTCTTGAGTTGCCTCGGGAAGTGGCCGCATGTCTGCTGGCACCAGCATGGCAAGGCTGTCTGGCAGCAACGAGGCCAAACCAATGGGATCCTGTCCAAGGCCCCACATGAGAATCAGCGGCGTCAGCAGCACCGCCAGCAGGCCACCTGTCAGCAAACTGAAAACGAGCCACCGACCACCACGGCGGCCCGGCGTGGCTGTCAAAACCAACTCAGCAATGCCTGACTCGGCAGCGGGGTCTTCAGCGGTAGGTGTGTCATCCGCTAATGAGACGTCTGCTGGCGGGGCTTCCTCTCCATCAGCAGCAGCAGGCTCCTGGAATTCAGCGACTGGGTCCGATTCAGTAGTCGTGTCAAAGCTACTGGCTGACTCGTTCGGTTCGTTTGCCGCCACCTGCTCCAGGCCGTCACCTTGGCTGCCCAGGTCTTCGTCGAACCAGTCACCGATCAGGCTATCCGTAACCTCATCAACTGCCTCTGACGCAGTCAATCCACCACCGTCTTCGCCGCCGCCGGCCTCATCAAATTCGGCAAGGAAGTCGTCCGAAAAAAGTCCCTCGGCGTCCGCTTCGTTGTCCGGCCGCTCCTCATCAGATTGTGAACTCATTGGCTCCTCCACCCGGCAACTTGCGGCCATTTGACTGTGTCACGTTCCGCTACGGGACCACCCCCTCAGTCTACTTGATCCGGACCAGCCCGCGGCAAGCATCTCTTTGACCTATCGATTCCCCGAGGGATGTTTGTCAGCTTATCGGCCAAATCAGGAGGCTGGTGGCTTGTCGGAGAGACCATGCACAGGGCCATACCGTCGGTAGAGGCTTTCAATGAGATACCGCTCGTTGACCGCCTCCCCTGAAACCTGCGTCACGAGTTGATCAGACGTGAGAGTCCGCCCAGTGGCATGCACCTCCTGCCGCAGCCAGTCGAGCAGCGGCCGGAACTCACCTCGCCCGATCTGGGCAGGAAGATCCGCCAGGGATGTCTCAGCAGCTGCCATGATCTGAGCGGAGAACAAATTGCCGAGCGTATAGGTCGGAAAATAGCCAATCAGACCGGCCGGCCAGTGAATATCCTGCATCACCCCCTGAGCCGGTGTCGGTGGACGTTGGCCAAAGTCTGCGGCGAACCGCTCGTCCCATGCCCCCGGGAGGTCGGCAACCGACAACTCACCTTTGATCACGGCCCGTTCGAGATCAAACCGGAGCATGACATGCAGGTTGTACGTGACCTCATCCGCCTCAACACGAATAAAACTCGGCTGTACGGTCAGCACGGCCGCAGCAAGATCGCTCGGGCTGGCTTCGGCCAGTGCCGTGGGGAAGGCCGCACTGGCCGCTGGAAAACACCACTCCCAGAAACTCGCCGAACGCCCGACGAGATTTTCCCAGAGCCGTGACTGTGACTCATGAATGCCCAGAGAAGCAGCTTCACCTGGCGGCAGTCCAAACCAGTCTGCGGAAAGTCCCTGCTCGTAGAGGCCGTGGCCGGCCTCGTGCAAGACGCTGAAGAGCGCGGTCGGCAGAAAGTGCTCGTCCCAGCGGGTGGTCAGCCGACAGTCATGCGGTCCCAGGGTCGAGCAGAATGGATGCACCGTGGTGTCGAGTCGGCCGCGATGAAAATCAAAACCGATCGCAGCAGCGATCATCTTCACAAACTCTTGCTGCGCCGATAACGGGAAATCGCCCCGCAAGACGGCATCGCTCGGTCGGGTAGAGGCAGCACCACAGGCTTGCACCAACGGCACAATGGCTGCTCGCAGTCGGGCAAAACGTTCTTGGATCGACCGCGAGTCAGCCCCCGGCTCGTAGTCGTCGAGCAACGCATCGTACGGGTCGAGATCAGGCCGCTGGCAACCAGCCAGTTCGCGTTTGAGCGCAAACATTGATTCAAGGTAAGGCGCCAGCAGGTTCCAGTCAGCCTCGGCAAGGCCACGGGACCAGGCCTGCTGAGCCTCGATCGCCGTCCGCGCCAGGGCCTCGACAAGCCTCCCCGGGACACGCGACTGCTTCTTGAAGTCCTCATGGAAAAGCCGAATCGTAGCCCGCACCGCTGGAGACCCGGACGTGGCCAGTTCACTTTCAGCCAGCTGCTGCAGACGCTCACCATGAGCCTTGTCCGTGCGGCGAGCATGCACCAGCGCCGCCATGGCCGCCGCCTGCTCGGCCCGAAAGTCGCCCGCCGCCGCCGGCAACATCGTCTGCTCATCCCACTGCAGCAGTGAGTCAACCGTCGCCAACAGGGCCACCTCGCGGGCATGGCTGCAGGCAGCCACAAATACTTCTGTGACCTGGCTATCCCCGGCGGCTGCTCTGAAAACGTCAGCCGGAGTAGGGTTATCCTGGCTTGAAACTGGTACCATCGTTACTCCCAAAGTCGTGGCAACCGCCTGACAGCGGCCTGAGAGCGTCAGCGTACGCTGCAAGTGACAACTGCGACAATCCGGCACCGTTCATTTCCGAAAGGAACAATCGGGTCATGCTCGACGTTCTGGTCATCGCCGCCCACCCTGACGACGCCGAACTGAGCATGGGTGGCACGATCCTCAGGCTGCTTCAGGATGGCCTGCGGGTTGGCATTCTCGATCTCACCGACGGTGAGCCCACTCCACGCGGAAGCCCTGTCATCCGTCGCCGGGAAACAGCTGCGGCGACCGAGGTGCTGGGGATCGAGTGGCGTGAAAATCTTGGCCTGCCCAATCGCCGGCTGCGGGCAAGCCTGGCCGCCCGGGCTGCCTTGGCGGGGGTCATTCGGCAGACTCGTCCCCGCTGGCTGTTCACGCACTACTGGGTCGATGCTCACCCCGACCATGGTGCCGCCTGCCGGCTGGTCGAGGGAGCCCGGTTCTGGGCGAAGCTGACGAAGTCTGACCTGCCGGGTGACCCGTGGCATCCGGAGCGGATCTACCATTTTTGGAGCGTCCATCTGAAGACACTCCCGAGGCCGGCTTTTATCGTCGATACCACGGCCACCCATCAGCAGAAGCATGAAGCTCTCGCCTGCTACGAAAGTCAATTTCCCGATGATGCCCCGACCCCAACCGTTCGCGGGCGGGTTGCTGCGGCTGACGCCTGGTGGGGCAGCATGATCGGCACGGTGGCAGGTGAGCCATTCGCCTGCCGTGAGCCAATCGGACTCAGCGGTTTTGGCGACTTGCGTTGACTTTCCGGGCAGGGCAGCCCCTCCCTGGCGGGTAGGCGGGGGGATCAAGACGGCCTGAAGGGACTATCCGACGGCCGCCGCCACAACGGCCGTTCAGCCTGATTCGGTGAGGGCAACTTCGCGGGGCAGGCACGAGAAGGCTGGCGGCCCGCCCACGAACCGACCGATGACCTCCTTGGCGATCGCTCGATCGTCACCCCTCACTATCTGCCGGCACATTGCGGCCGCACCCACCTGTAGGAAACAGACTGATGGCCTCTCGGGATATCAATGTTGTCGCCCTAGTCAAAGGTGGCGAGCGGTACGTGTTTCTCTACGACGACGATAGCCGCGCCGAAACCCTGCGAACCCTCGGTCGCTATGCAGCCAACCCGGAACTGAGTTTCTCTTGGTATGACGCCTCTGTTCTCGGACAGAAAATTCGGCGAAACACCCCTCGTTCCCGCCGGGAGGGAATCGCTCCGCGGGTTGATCGACGCGCCTAAACCCCGCTCCTTGCTCGTTTTCCCGAGGGCCCGGCAGGACGCCCCTCGCTCCACTCATGGTTGACCGCGCTGCCACCGATGAGCTTGATACGGCGATCAGCCGCTTCCTCCGCTTCCTTCGTGCTGAGCGTGGCGGTTCAGCGCACACGGTAAAAGGCTATCGCGAGGACCTGCTGCAACTGGCTGACTACCTCCGAGAGGCTGGCTGCCAACGGCCGGCTGACGCCAGTACGGTGCTCCTGCGTCGCTACGCCGCCGGCCTCCATGCCGCCGGTTACGCACCAGCCACTATTGCCAGGAAGCTCGCCAGCATTCGTGGATTTTTTCGTTTCGGTCACCGCGAAGGCTGGGTCAGTAGCAACCCGGCACTGCCTCTGCGGAGCCCCAAGCGAGGCCGGAGTCTGCCCAAGTTTCTCACCAGTGAAGAAATTGGCCGCCTCCTTGCCGCGCCGCCAGCCTCATCCGACTCCGGCCTTCGGGACCGGGCCATCCTTGAACTTCTCTACTCCGCCGGCCTGCGTGTGGCAGAACTGGCTGCCACCAACGACGCCGATCTTGACCTCGAAGCCGGCACGGTGCGGGTCCGTGGCAAGGGGCGGCGGGAGCGTCTCGGCATTGTCGGCTCTCATGCCCGGCAGGCCATCACCAGATGGCTGAAGGTCCGCCCACGTTTTGCCCGATCACCACAGGCTCGTGGTCCAGTTCCTCTGTTTACGAACCGCTTCGGGGGCCGACTGTCCGCCCGCAGCGTCGGCCGCTTATTAGAAAAGCATCTCGCCGTGGCGGGGCTGAGCGGCCGAGCCAGCCCCCACACACTCCGGCATAGTTTTGCCACCCACCTGCTCGATGCCGGAGCCGATATTCGCAGCGTCCAAGAGTTGCT
>RGBY01000091.1 GCA_009919445.1 Planctomycetia bacterium | reverse complement strand
TCGTACTTCGGTTGGTACTGAGGGAATGTCATGGATGACAAGCCGAGTTGAACCATCCTGGAAAACTTCAAGCACTTCCACCGTCATCCAATTTCCACGGTCGACGTGAAGTTTGCCGGGAAAGCCAGCCAGTTTTCGAGCCGACTCGAGTGAGTCGACTGAAAGACCGTAAAGGTGCAGATTCCACTGCTCCCCGCCCTGCCGCGGAAACCACCTTGTGGGAAGACGTGAAAGCCGCCGCAACGAGAGTCTTTGGGGCGGTGCTGAGCCTTGCGTCAGAAAGTGCATTTGAGTGTCGGAGATCCGCTCAATGCCGTTCAGCAGGAGTTGCCCAGGGAATTTTCCTAAGGCAGCGGCAGCTTTGTCGGTAAGTTCACGCAGCCCATTGAGCGAGAGAAGACGAGGCGTTCCCGTCACCAACTCTTTGGCAAGATCGGCATCAAGATGTGTTATTCCGTCGAGGATGAGTGGAACATTCCGGCACGCTGCGGTTAGCAGTCTGCCAAACTCTGGCGAGAGATTCGTGAGGCCGGCTGTGAACTTATGAAGTTCGTTACTCCGGCTGTAGAGTCGCGCTTGTAGGCAGAGCGGTGTGATAGCTTCGTCAAGACGATCAAGTTCAAGGCGGCCTTTGTGGCGGCTCAGGGCTTGTGCAGCGTCCTCATCAATGCACTTGAGGCCATGGAGGGCGAGGTCGCCGGTGTGCTCGCTGAGGGCGACCGCCACCTCTTTGGTAATCGAATCAATGTTTCCAAAAGAGAGCCTCCCAGGGTGCTTTGCCAGAGCAGCGGCAACACTCGGGTCGAGGTCGGTGAGGCCGTCTAGGTGAAGAGCGGCTTCATGTGTGGCAAAACGACGAGCCGCATCTGGGCTTAGCCTTGCAAGATCGGGGAGGTGGATGCTCCCTATGGCAAACCGCAGTTCACTGGCAACTTCAGGAGTCAGGCTGTGTAGTGAGCGTAAGACAATTGCCGACTGAGTTGCTGAAGACTGATTTTGGGCACTCGTGATGGTAGCATTATGGCGACCAATCAGTCGCCTCGCCAATTCTGGTTGCAGAAACTCAAAGGTCAGTTCGTAAGCAGCTTCGTCGCGCGGGGCCTGATGGCTCGTCTGGCGATCAAGAAAATCAAGTGCACTTGAACGAGGGTAGTTGCCTCTCCAGGAAAGTGGTTGTTTGCAATCGGAGCAAATGGCCGAATGGTCGGTGAGTGGCGTCCCGCAGGCTGGACACGGACAAAGCGTCGACTGCCTACACTTCACGCAAGAGGCATCCGGGCCAACGCGTCCCGAATTGATCGTTCGGCAGTGGGGGCAGCGATGCCATCTATCCGATCGCACGAGGCACCTCCAAGCTGGTGGTGATTTTCTGACGGCAGCCTGGTGGCACGTTGGCAGTTGGTACTGCCTCTCTCTGTGCCCCCACAACCCACCAGCGAAAGAGGCTGCTTTCTGCAGGTGATTGTTTAGCCGAATCGTCAGTTTGCCCCTGACTCCTAAGAATATAGCACAACGAAAAGGAGAGGCCCAAGAGCAGCTGATGTATCCGCTGGCTGATTCCTCAGAGGAGCGGCTCAATAATGTACGAGATTTTTGACCATGCCGCTGGTCTTGGCCTACTGGTGCGGGCCGCTGCCTCAGCCGGACGGCTGCGACAAAGGCTGCCCGTGGTCGCAACATTTCGAAAGAACTGGCCGCCGCCGGAGTGATTGCGAAAAGCCGCAGTCGGGAAGGGCTCGTCGAAGAACAGCCAGCGGCTAATAAGGATGTCGATGTGGTTGTTGACGTGATGCATCGCGCCGGGCTTTCCTTGAAGGTGGCCCGGTTACGACCGCTGGGGCTGATCAAGGGCTGAAGCCGTTTGCATCATGCATGAACTGCAGCCGGGTGCTCCCACTTGGTTCTCGGCAGCCCATACTCGCGGAGTAGTTCAAGCACGCGGGTATCACTGACCGGCTCGAAGTGACGGTAGAACTGGCCAACAGCCCAGAAGTCAATCGGCTCAAGCAGGCAGACCACCTGATCACACAGTGGTCGAATGGCATCAATCCGATCTGGTGCACCCACAGGCACCGCCACGATGACCTCCCGAGCCCCCGCCGCCCGCACCATCTTCAGGGCAGCAATCATCGTCGCGCCGGTGGCGATGCCATCGTCGGTGACAATCACCGTACGGTCAGCCAGTGAGGCCCTGGGCCGGACGGCGCGAATCGCCGTTTTTCGACGGGTAATTTCGTCGAGCTGTCGCCCCCGTTCGGCTTCGACGTAGGCAGAGCCGACATCGGTCATGGCCGAAGCAAAATGATTCAGGTAGACCTCACCATTCTCCGTCACAGCACCGGTTGCCAATTCCGGCTGATACGGTGATCGAAGTTTGCGGGACAGCACCACGTCGCGAGGAATGGCCAGCACGAGTGGCTTTTGAACCACGGTGTCCCGCAGCCGCTCTACCAGCCGCCAGCCGGCCTCGTCTCGATCTTTGAACAGCATTTCAGCCCCCATCGGTTCACCTCAGTAGTGTGCGTGTCAGTGAAAGTCGGTTCTCTTCTCGTCCGCAGGACGGCACGACGCCGTCTCACATGTGGCTCTCAAAGTGAGTTGGATCAGCAGTTCGGTCACTCCCGCAGGTACCGGGCAAACCACTCCGCTGCCAGCCGGGCCACCTCGTCGAGGGTGCCTGGTTCCTCAAATAGATGACTTGCCCCCGGAATGATTGCCATTCGCTTCTCACCTGATAGGTCATGGAGGGCAAGTTCATTGAGGGCGAGCACCTGAGGGTCATGCCCGCCGACAAGGAGCAGCGTTGGGGTATGAACCCGCCCGATGGCTCGGCCAGCCAAATCTGGGCGACCGCCCCGCGAGACGACTGCGGCCACGAAGGGGTCGGCCGCTGCCGCGACAAGTGCTGCTGCCGCACCGGTGCTGGCACCGAACAGACCCAGCGGCAGGCCAGCGGTCTGGGCATGGTCGCGGGCGAAGCGAATGGCATCACCAAGTCGATCAGCCAGCAAGCCGATGTCGAATACATTGACCCGGTCGGTCGCTTCCTGCTCGGTTAGTAAATCAAACAAAAGCGTGGCGATACGGCTTTCGTTGAGGACCTCCGCCACATGAGTGTTGCGTGGGCTGTGCCGGCTGCTGCCGCTGCCATGAGCAAACAGCACGAGGCCGAGCGAGGCATCTGGCAGCTGAAGCGTTCCGGGCAATGTAATGGGGATTCCTGCAAGCGACTGTGAGGGAATCGCAACATCAAAACAGGATGTGGCATGAGTCAGTGGCATAAAAACCTCCGGGGAAGGGCCCGTGCGGGCCAGGGTTAACTGAGATGGACATAAGTTGCCTGGGGGCCCTTCTCTCCTTGCTCTTCGCCGAAGGTGACGCTGCTGCCGATGTCGATCAGCGTGTAGTCCTGGGGTGGGACAGCATTGCGATGGAAGTAGATCTCGCGGCCGTCAGGGGTGACGATGAAGCCATACCCTTGCAGCGGAAAAATCTGGGACACCCTCCCCTGATGATGAGAAGGATGACTCTTTTCCTCACCACGCATCCGATGAACGTGATCTTCCAGCAGGCGACGGGCGACGAGAAAGGCGTCACGCAGCGCAACCAGAACATCTTCATGGGCATGATCGAGGTGATGGTCTCGATTCACCACAATCTCAGCGCCGGGTACAAAGAGGTCGATGCGAACCGAATAGAGACGGCCCTCACGGTGATGCCGGTGGGGCTGGGCAATGATGACGTGGCAGCCTGTGATACGGTCGTAAGCCCGCTCGAGGTCGCCGATTGCCGCAAGGGCGGCGGTTCGTACCTGCTCGTCTACCGGAATGTCATCGAAACAGATTTGTGGTTCTGTCTGCATGGTTCCTCTCCCGCAAAAAGCTGATGGTCAGAGGTTTGCCCCCGACGCATCAACGGGAAAGACGCCACGTCCTGCGAACGTCCCGATGCCCAACTCTACACAGCCGCGGTCAACGGGAGTCTGAGAAGTGGCAAAACCCAAGAACCGGCAGTGAGAATGGCACCGGACAATTAGGGAGACCGCCGCACCCGTCGCCTGCACGGCGTCGTTTACTCTGCAGCGATCGACTCTAGCAAATCAAGTCGAGCAGCTCTTCGCGCTGGCAGCCAGGCGGCAATGGCAGTGATGGCGACTGCAGCCAGAAGATTCATGGCGACGACGTCAGGCCGAAAGCTTGCCTTGATGGGGTGGCCCAGAAGCGGCTGGCTGGCAAGTTGAATGAAGAGGGCAGTCGTGATGCCCCCCGCCAGGCCGATCAGGCCACCAGCGGCCCCAAGCAGCAGGCTTTCAATCACCACCATGCGGGTGACCTGGCCACGGGTCATGCCGACGGCTCGCAGTAACCCAAGTGTCCGCCGTTTTTCCAGCACGTTCATGGTGACGGTATTGGCTACGCCGAGGCTGCCGACCACAAAGCCGAGGCCCAGAATCGCCCAGAGCGAACCGACCACCCCCTGCACAATCCGGTCAACAATGCCGCGGATTTCTGAGAAGCTGCGGAGCAGCAGGGAGTGTTCGTCTGCAATATGGCTTAGTGGGTCGCGGAGAGCGTTGACTGCACCATCCGCTGCGGTGATCAGCAGCACATCGGCGGCATCCATGCCGAAGAGCCGCCGTGCTACCTCGCGGTTGACGTGCAGCGAGGCGCCTCCCGAGGTGTAGTCGACCACCAGGCCTGCCACCTCGACCGTGGTCGTGCGACCAAAGACCTCGACGGCCACGCTATCGCCCGGAGCCAAACCGGTGCGGCGAGCGAGCACCGTGCCGGCTGCGACTGCGCCCCGCTCAAGGGCCTCGCGCAGGGCGTCTTCCGACATGCCAACCGGCTCCAGTGGCAAGGGTTCACTGGCAGTGAAGTCGCGGGCCACCACCACGCAGGCTGATCCAGCCACCCGCCCGGTGGCCAGGCCAATGCCCTCCACTCGCGCGATTCCCTCAAGGCTGCGGGCCTCAGCCTCAGCAGAACCGCCGTCGGTATCGTCCTGGTTTCCAGCTGGCGAAATCATGCCGGCACGGGTCAGGACCCAGTCGGCCCGCATCATTCGCGCATACCACCCCAGTACATCGTCGACGTTGTCGCGAATGGCATGGCCCAAGCCGATGCCATTGGTAACTGCCACCACCAGCACGCCGGTCGTCAGGGCGGTGCGGACCGGCTGACGCAGAATTTGTTCGACCGCCAGGGTTGTTTCCACCGAGTATCGCCGGGGAACAAGCAGTGCCAGCAGACGCGTGATCGGCGGGAGCAGAATCGGCGTTGTTGCCACAAAAGCCAACAGCAGGATCATGCCGCCAGGAACAGAAGCCCGAGGGGGCAGGATTTCAGCCAGCACGAGGGCCTGATTGCCGATGGCGAGCAGAGTCAACACGCCAACGGCAACAATAAATTTCCAGGGCGTTGAGCGGGCCGGTGGCTGGGGGGCTGTGGCCAGGCCATCGAGTAGGTCAACGTCGGTGGCTTCCTGGGCCGGCCACCAAGCGGCAGCCATCGCCACCAGCATTCCCAGCCCGATCGAGACCGGCAGCACGACAGGCTGCACAAACAGGTGTTCTCCCGGGGGCGCCTGCAGGGCCCGGGAAATACCTGCCGCGATCGGCCCCGCCGCAGCCAGCCCCAGGCCCGCTCCAACGAGGGCACCAATCAGACCAAGCAGGGCAGCCTCCAGGATGACCATCCGTCGGACCTGCTTGCCGGTCGCCCCGAGGAGCCGAATCAGGGAAAAGCCCCGCCGGCGTTCGGTGACGTTCATCAGCATGGCGTTTCCGACAATGAACCAGGCCATCGCCACGGTGAGCCCCGTGACAAAGTCGAGGCCCAGATCGGCTGAGTGAAGGACATCCTCAGCCATGCTGGCCCGGCCTGCTGGTATTTCAGCTAGCAGTTCTTCTGGCAGCCGTTCCCGGATGGCATGCAGAACCGATTTACGGTTTGCCTCGGGCTTTAAGACCACGCGGGCCCGATCGAGCAGGCCAAAGGCCCTCGACATCTCGCCGAGCACCCGAATGTCAACGATCACGCTTGATGTTTCGGCGAACCAGGCCATCGAGTCTCGTTCAACCAGGCCGACCACCTTCATGCGGTCGATGCCTTTGCGGGCAAAGAAGAGCAGTTCATCATCAAGCGACAGCCCCAGGCTCTCGGCGAACGATGATTCCAGTACGACCTCGTTGAAGCCGATGCAGGGGCGGCCGGCGGTCAGCTTCATCAGGCCAAGGTCAGTCAGGGTTTCAGCAGCAACGCCGACGGCCACCTCGCGCAGTCGTCGCTCGCCAACCCGCAATAAGGTTGGGCGATAGAACAGGGGGACGACTGCCCGGACGCCGTTGACGGTTCCCAGGCTAGGCAGGGTCTTGGCCTCAAACCGGCCACCGCCACGGGCTGCCACATCAACTGACTGGATGCCTTCAACAGTTTCGGTGAGGCTGCGATAGCCGGTCCGTGAGGCATTGGCCGAGACCCAGGTGGCAACGACCGCGCCGACGGCAACTGCCACGCTGGCAATCGTCGCCAACGCCCGGCCAGGCCGCCGCGTCCATTGCCGCAGCAGCATCTGTGAGCGTTTCATGACACCTCCGCCACGGCGGCTGTGTCGGCAACGATAAGGCCGTCCCGCATGCTGACCGTGCGGTCGGCAGCCGCGGCAATCTCTGGGTCATGCGTCACCATCACCAGCGTTTGCTGCCGCTGTTCAACAAGTTCGCGGAGCAGACCAAGAACCCGACTTGAGTTTCCAGAGTCGAGAGCCCCGGTCGGTTCATCGGCAAGCACGAGGGCGGGCTCGGTCACGAGGGCTCGAGCAATTGCTCCCCGCTGCTGTTCACCCCCGGAAAGCTCATCTGGCCGATGACCAGCCCGATTTGTCATACCAACAGCGTCAAGTGCCGCTGAGGCCGCTGCTTCGCAGGCCGCAGCAGTCAGGCCATCAAGAACCAGGGGCAGGGCCACGTTCTCACGCAGGGAGAGTTCTGGCAGCAGGTTATACCGCTGAAAGATGAAGCCGATCCGCCGCCGCCGGATGAGGGCCAAGGCATCATCATCGAGTGTGGCCAGATCGACCCCTTCCAGCACCACCCGGCCACTGGTCGGTCGGGTGATGCCCCCAAGCATGTGTAGCAGGGTGCTCTTGCCCGAGCCTGACGCGCCGATGATGGCAACAAACTCACCCTTCTCTGCCACAAAATTGACACCACCAACAGCCGCCACGCGGGTGGCATCGCCGCCGGTCTCAAAGGTTTTGGTGAGATGCTCGGCTGACAGGATCGGCATGGTGAGAGGCTCTGCAGGATGCGGGGTTCAGGAAGGGTAGTCGAGGCAGGTTGCCCACGCAGGGGAAACCCCGGTGGATTACGCAGAGTTGTTGGGTTCGCTCAACCGTGCCGATTGCTTCGGTCGATGAGAAGGTCTGTGTGGCTGTCGTGTCTTGTTGGATCAAAGTTTATGAAACACTGCCTCAAGGCGCGAAGTCACCTGCTCCTACTGGTGGGTACGGTTTTGTTTGTGGCCGTGACGGCGGTTGCTGCTGAGCCGGTCTCGGAGAGCGATCTGGGGCCTTTTTTGCTTGGTGAATCGGGTCGGCCGCTGGCGGCTGCGCCGGCCGAAGCAGTGCCCTCGCCGCCGGCAGGAGCCGGCCAGCCGGCGGAACGGAAGGATGTCTCGGTCGCTGGGCCAGCCCCTCATGGGTTGGCTGAGTTTTCGACGCTGGCCATTGAAAACCATCCCCAGATGCGGGCGGCTCGCGCCGCTGTCGAAGAGGCCCGGGGGAAAGCGGTGCAGGCTCGGCTCTATCCCAATCCAGTCCTCGCCGGGTCGAGTCCGCAGATGGCGGGCAGCGATAGTCAGTGGAATGGCTTCGTGTCTCAAGAGTTCATCACTGCTGGCAAACTCAAACTGTCGCAACAGGCAGCCCTCCGGGAGGTGCAGAAAGCCGAGTACGAGCTGGTTCGGGCTCGGTATGACGTCCTCACAGGGGTGCGGTTGTCGTTCTATGATCTGCTTGTCTCGCAACGCAGGCTGGAAATCTACAAGCTGCTCTACGACATTGCTAACCGTTCGTATGAACTGGGGCAACGGCTGGCTGAGGCCGGTGAAGGGACCCGAGCTGACACGCTGTTTTGGAGTATTGAGCGGGATCGGGCCGAGGTGCGACTGCTGAATTCAACCGTCAACATCGAGACGGAACGTCGCGAGTTGGCTGCGTCAATCGGCCTGCCAATGGCTGATGTTGGTGCGATTGATGGCGATCTTTTTCAGGTTCTTCCCAACTTCGATCTGAAGGAATTGCAGCGGGCGGTTGTCGCTCGGAATGCCAATCCGCAGGCCGCAGCGGCGAATATTGCCCGCGCCCAATGGACGCTTGAACGGTCGGTTGTCGAACCAATCCCCAACGTCACCGTCATGGCTGGCTATCAGCGGCAAGTCGGTCCACCTCAGGATCAGGGGCTGATTGAAGTGATGTGTGAGGTGCCCCTGTTCGACCGCAATCAGGGCACCATCCGTTCGGCTCGGGCCGGCATTGCCACCGCTCGGGCGGAATTGCGTTCAATCGAAATTATGCTGGCCGATCAGACAGCCAAGGCAGTCAACGGCTACCGTCAGGCGCGACGGTTGGCCGAGTGGTATCAGGAGTTGATCCTGCCGAAGGCACGAGAAAATGTGCGGATCACACAATTCCTCTACTCGCAGGGGGAACTGACATTCCTGCGGCTTTTGGAAGCCCAACGGATTCTCACGGAGACAGAACTGGCCTATGTCGACAGCCAACGGTCACGCTGGCAGGGGGCAGTGGAAATCGCCAACCTGCTGCAGTTGGAAGAATTTCCACCGACAATGGCAGCTCCGGCGACGACCGAACTGGAATTTACCGTCGAACGAAAGCCACCCGAACAAGCCGCGCCAGGGTTCATGCCACTCCCTGCTCCCTGACGCCTGTTTCGTGATGCCTGCGCGTTGACGCCTGCTCTGACTTCAGTCTTGGGCCTGGGCGAGCGTTGCCTCGGGCTGCCGCGGGGCAATCGCCAGAGGAACAATCTGCTCGGCGGTCATCTTGGCCTGCTGGTCAGTCACCGTGATCACAAATTGATGAGATCCCGGTGATAGATCGGCCGGCAGATCAACGAGGTATCGGGCAAAATAGTCATGTCGCTGGGTTGCGCAGATCTCGGTGATAGGTGGGAATGACCACTTGTGCAACTCGTTGCC
>RGBY01000010.1 GCA_009919445.1 Planctomycetia bacterium | reverse complement strand
AGCCAGTTTCTGCCAAGGCGCTCTTGGCTGAGGCCGCTGAGTTTTTAGACGAAGTCGAAGCAAATCGGGCAGGCTGAAACCAGACAGCCGGTCGTTCAGTTACCGCCTCTCTCCAGCGTGGTGACCAGTCATCACGCCCTGCAGCGGCAGGCTACGAGTGAATTTCACCGAAGCAGAGATATTTCAGTTCTTGGTATTCGTCCATGCCGTACCGGCCGCCCTCACGGCCAATGCCAGAGGCTTTCACGCCACCAAAGGGTGCGACGGCAGTTGAAAGCATTCCCGTATTGATGCCCACCATTCCGCACTCGAGTTGTTCGGCCACGCGGAAACAGCGGCTGACATCGCGACTGAAGAAGTAAGATGCCAGGCCAAATTCAGTGGCATTGGCAAGTTCCAGCGCCTCGGCTTCTGTTTCAAAGCGAAACACGGGAGCCACAGGGCCAAAGATCTCCTCACGGGCAAGCCGCATTGAGGCGTTTACCCTGGTCAGCACAGTCGGCTCAAAAAAATGGCCACCACGGCCGTCGGGCTTGCCGCCAAGGTTGGCCACCCCGCCGCTCGCAAGGGCCTCGTCCACCAGTCCCGTCACCTTGGCGACGGCGCGGCTATCAATGAGTGGGCCAACGGTGACATCCCTCTCGGCTCCCGGCCCCACCTTCAAACCCCGTACGGCCGCCGTGAAATGCTCAACGAAGGCGTCATGAATGCCTGCCTGAACGTAGATCCGGTTGGCACAGACGCAGGTCTGTCCGGCATTCCGAAACTTTGCGGCGACTGCACCGGCCACGGCGGCCTCCAGATCGGCATCATCAAAGACCACAAGCGAAGCGTTGCCACCCAGTTCGAGGGAAACCTTTTTCACAGTGGCCGCTGCCTGTTGGGCGAGGGCGATCCCGGCTGCGGTCGATCCTGTAAACGACAGGGCACGCACCACCGGGCTTTCGCAGATGGCAGTGCCAATATCCCGGGACGAGGCCAGGCTTCCGGTGACCACATTGAGCACCCCGGCAGGAATTCCGGCCCGCTCAGCGAGAGTGGCGAGGGCCAGGGCGGTTAGCGGCGTCTGTGGCGCTGGCTTGACCACCATCGAACAGCCTGCCGCCAGGGCGGCGGCAACCTTTCGGAGGATCATCGCAGCAGGAAAGTTCCACGGGGTTATCGCCGCCGCCACCCCAATGGGCTGGCGGATCACAAGCAACCGTTTGTCGGCCTGCGGTGGCGGAATGATCTCGCCGTAGGCCCGGCGTGCCTCTTCGGCATACCAGTCGAGGAATGAGGCGGCGTAGGCCACTTCGCCACGCGCTTCCGCCAGTGGCTTTCCGGACTCGGCCGTCACGATTGCGGCCAGGTCATCAGTTGCCGCGGTCACTGCCGCAGACCATTTCCGTAGCGAGTCGCCCCGTGACGCAGCCGTTTCCTCACGCCAGGTGGGCAGGGCGGCCGCTGCCGCAGCAATCGCCCGCACCGCATCTATGCCGTGCATCTCCGGCACTGACCCAATCACCTGACCGTTGGCGGGGTCTTCGACCGGAACGGTTGTGCCGCCTTCTGCCTCACACCATTCCCCACCCACATAGGCGTGGGAACGCACTAAACTGCGGTCTGTCAGAACGAGCGACATCGACTGAGCCTCCGTGGGGGCGTGCCGCCAGATGAGGCGGATCAGGGGACGTGAGCACGAGAACGCGGAGCGGGGTATCGAGGCCCCGACGCAGTATACTTGATGCTGGGTCCGGTTCTTCTTTTGTGGTGACCAATGGCTCAACAACTTGACACGATCTGGCACTGGTGGCTGGTACTCTGGCCGCATCTCCTGGCCACAACGATCGTGGCGATCAACATCGGCTTCTCACTGCATGCCTTACTCACCAAGCGTGATACGCGGAGCACGATCGGCTGGGTGGGGCTGATCTGGCTTTCGCCAGGTTTCGGTGCGATTGCCTATGCAGTATTTGGCGTCAATCGCATTCGTCGGCGGGTGACAAAACTCCGCGCGGGGCTACAGGCGGTCAACCTGAGACTGGAAGCGGCCGTGGCAACGCCGTCCCGGCTTGATGAGGCCATCGGGCCAGCCGATGCACCGCTGCGTTCTCTGGCAACGCTTGTTGGTGAAGTCACCGGCCAGCCCCTTCTGGACGGTAACCATGTCGAGCCCTTGGGGGGTGGTGACGAGGCTTATCCTCGAATGCTTGAAGCCATTGAAACCGCCGAGCGAAGCATCGGGCTGGCATCCTATATTTTCGATAATGACCCGACTGGGCGGCTGTTTATTGACGCCCTCCACCGAGCGGTCAAACGGGGGGTAGAGGTTCGGGTTCTTGTTGATGGCATCGGCTCACGTTACAGCTTCCCAACGAGTATCGGTGTCCTGCGCCGCCGAGGCGTACCCGTGTCACGGTTCATGCCGACGACGGTTCCCCTCTACCTGCCGTATGCCAACCTCCGTAACCACCGCAAGATCCTTGTAATCGACGGCCGCCTCGGCTTCACCGGTGGGCTCAACATTCGCCATGGCTGCTGGCTGGCGAAGCATCCCCCTCATCCGGTAAAAGACATGCACTTTGCAGTGACTGGGCCGGTGGTGACGCAAATGCTCGAGGTCTTTCTTGAAGACTGGTCGTTTGCCTCTGGAGAAACCCTTGGCACGCCGTCGGCGACTGACAGCAGCCACCCCTGGCGGCCCGACCTCACACCCGCCGGCACCAGTCTGGCCCGAGGGGTCCGCTACGGTCCCGATGATAAGGAGGTTGGCCGCATCAAGTTGGTTCTTATTGCCGCCCTCGCCTCGGCCCGCCGCTCCGTCCGCATCATGACACCCTACTTCTTGCCCGATGATGCAATCTGTCAGGCACTCGGCGTGGCGGCGTTACGGGGGGTCAACGTCGACATTGTCCTGCCTGCACAAAACAACCTGGCACTGGTCGGCTGGGCCTCGAATGCCTTGCTCTGGCAGGTGCTCTCACGGGGCTGCCGTGTCTGGATGTCACCACCGCCGTTTGACCACACCAAACTCATGGTGGTTGACTCCGCCTGGAGCCTGTTTGGAAGTGGCAACTGGGACGAGCGCAGCATGCGGCTCAACTTTGAGTTCAACACGGAAAGCTACGACCGCCAGCTTGCCGAAAAACTGCATCACCACATTGGCACCGTCATCGACCGTTCCACCCAACGAACGCTTGCCGAGGTCGATAGCCGCTCGTTGGCCGTCAGGATACGCGACGGCATCGCCCGGCTCTTTGCCCCGTACCTCTAGTTGCGTTTCTCTTGCTCGCCTGCGAAGACCTCAAGTGGGCGGCCTGTGCCAATCCCAATCGCTGCAGCACGGTTGGAGAGGGTGGCCAGGGCGTGGCGGCCGACGTCACCAAGGTCAAGCGTCCAATCGTTGACGTAGAGATCGACATGCTGCATCAGCACGTCGTCCGAGAACTCTTGGGCGTACATCCGCATGGTTGGCAGGGTCGCTGCAGGGTCTGACCGGGCAACAAGCAGCGAGTCATGAATGATGTCCTGAATGGTTGCGATTGTTTTTGGGGGCAGCCGGCGGCTGGCCACCAGTCCGCCAAGGGGCAGGGGCGTGCCCGTCTCGGCCTCCCAGCGACTCCCCAGATCTTCAACCAGGCTCAGGCCGTGCTGTTCCCAGGTAAACCGGCCCTCGTGAATGCAGACACCAAAATCGGCGGTCTTGGCCGTCAGCCGCGGCATGATCTCCGAGAAGCGCACCTGCTCAACCCGGGTCGCATCCCCGTAAAACAGACGAAAGAGCAGGGTGGCGGTTGTGTCACGGCCGGGGCAGAGGGTGCATTCCGCCAGGGACGACGGCTGTGACTCAGCAGTTGCAGCCAGCAGTAACGGGCCGACTCCAAAGCCAAGGGCTGAGCCACTGGGCAGAACGACCGTTGTGTCAGCCAACTGAATCGCCTTGTGAAAGCTCGTTTTGGCGACTGCAAATGCTCCCTCGGCCAATCTGTCATTGAGCTGCTGGATGTCGAGTAGTTCAATCTCAAACGTCAGTCCTCGGCAATCGACAGCACCACTAAGGAGGCCATGGAAGGCAAAGGTGTCGTTGGGGCATGTCGAGATTCCCAACCGGATAGTTTCCTTTGTCATCGGGCCGCCACGCTTTCCAAAACCAATGCCACTGCAGCCTGGAGGGCTTCTTCGATTAACCAGTTCTTCTTCTCGCGGTCACCAACCCAGTTGGACAGCCCGCGGATGATCATGCAGGGTGTTCCACGTTGCTGACAGGCCAGTGCAACAGCAAAGCCTTCCATGTCTTCGGCAAAGGCACCCGGCCAAAGCTGTTGCCTCACCGCGGCGTCGGCTTGATCGGCCGAGGCCGAACAGGCCGTCAAGAGCAACCGTTCGGCCTCCGGGGTACCCGCTGCGGTCAACAGGCTGAACACGTCATCAATTTCTTCGGCAGAAGTTTCGTTCTTCCAGGCAGCTGTCTGCGGCCACCCCAGTGACGCAGCCGACTGGAAGGCTGCTGCGGTGCCAACGCCAACGCCATAACTGACTGTTTTCCCAAAGCGGTAGGCCTGCCCCAATTCCCCTTGCCCGGGAAAGCCACCGGCAATCCCGACAAGAAGAACTGAGGCGGGCTCGTGCTGGGCGAGAAGATGGGCCGTACGAGCTGCTGCGGCAATGGGCCCAAAGCCACAACACGCAACTTGAAGATCGTCCCGTCCAGCTGCGGACAATAAAGGAGTGATCAGCCGACTTTCGGTTGGCGTCGGCACCAAAATAAGCGGCAGCGAGGAGCCCATGCTGTGATGTTTTGAGTGAGATAAAGAGGCAGTCCGACGGCAAGCCCGCCGGGCGCTCACGAACGCATGCCCCATTGTAGTCGGCTTCTTCCCGCTGTCAGTGACGCTTAGTTGCGGATACACCGGCGATTGCCCTAAATTTGCCGTGATGAATCAACTACTTCCGAGTCCCGGAGCCTTCTCCTGGGATGACACCGCCGACCCTATCGAAGGGCTTCGGGCCATTGGCCAGGAGTTTCATGCTCGTGGTTGGTCGCTTGGCACCAGTAGTAACTACTCTGTCATCGCCGAACGCGACCCCTTGGAGCTCTTCATTACCGCAAGCGGCAAGGACAAGTCGGCACTTTGCCGCGATGACATCCTGCGGGTGAATGCCGCCGGAGAACTCCTCGACCCGGTTGCATCCGCTGGCCGCAAGTCCTCAGCCGAAACCCTGCTGCACTGCCTGATTGCGGAGCTCGTTCCAGATGTCGGGGCGATCTTGCATACCCATTCCGTTTGGGGAACGATCTTGTCCCGCGACGCACTAGCCTCCGGCGAACAACTCGGCAGCCTCTGCATTGAAGGCTATGAGATGCTCAAGGGGCTCGAAGGAATCACCACCCATGAGACGGTCAGCCTCGTGCCGGTATTTGCCAATAGTCAGGACATGGTCGAACTCTCTAGCCGGATCAGGGATGTATTCACTGATGGCACGACGTCGCAAGGCACGGCAAGCGGGCTCCAGCCGCCGCTTCATGGTTTCCTGCTGGCGGGCCATGGCCTGTACACCTGGGGCAAAAGCCTGGCAGCGGCACGTCGTCATATCGAAATTTTTGAGTTTCTTTTTGAGGTAACCGCCCGTCAGCGGATGCTGCCGTCCGCCTAAGGCCGCCTCCCACGCACCCGCTTTAAACCCGCCGGAGCCCTGAGTATTTCCCATGGCCATCGTTCGTATCCCTGCAGAGTCACGCCGAATTACCGAACCGGGCGAAATCAAAGACTTTCTCGCTGACCACGGCATCGACTTCGATGTCTGGCCACTGGAAGACCGGGTCGACCCTGCTGCCCCAGCGGAAGAGATCTTGGACGCCTACGAGCCAGAGATCGACATCCTGAAAGACCGCGGCGGCTTCGTCACGGCGGACGTCATTGACGTCTACCCCGACACTCCCAACCTCGATGCCATGCTGGCAAAGTTCAATAAAGAACATACTCATACCGAAGATGAGGTTCGCTTTATCTTGCAGGGGAGCGGCGTCTTTCACATCAACCCAGTCGATCGCCCTGTCTTTGGGATTGAGGTCTGGGCTGGCGATATGATTAGTGTCCCGCTTGGCACCCGGCACTGGTTTGACCTCTGTCGCGAGAAACGCATTCGGGCGATCAGGCTTTTTCAAGATCAGACCGGCTGGACGCCCCACTATCTCAGCGATGGGGTTCACGAGGGCTACGAACCGCTCTGCCTTGGGCCTGCCTACCTCTCCGGCCGTGACGGAACTGAAACATGATTGTCTTTGACGGCAAGGGGATTCTGCTTGACGTCGAGGGAACCACCTCGTCAATTGCCTTCGTGTACGACGTGCTCTTTGCCTACGCCAAGGAGCATATCGCTGGCTATTTTGAACGCCATGCAACTGATGAAGGCGTTCGCGCAGCAGCAACGGCACTGGCAAGCGAAACCAGCTGTCCCGGGAATCTCGATACTCCCGAGGGCCGCACCCAACTGACGCTTGCGGCCATTGGACTGATGAATCGTGATGAAAAATCGACACCCCTCAAGGCCCTGCAGGGAATGATCTGGCGGGAAGGATTTGAGTCGGGGAAACTCGTTAGCCATATCTTTGACGACGTTCCTCCTGCACTTGAGCAGTGGGCCAACTCAGGAATAGACGTTCGTATCTATTCCTCCGGGTCTGTGCAGGCCCAGAAACTGTTCTTTGGCCACACCTCCGCTGGCGACCTCACCAGTCAACTCAGAGGCCATTACGACACCACAACCGGCCCCAAGCGAGAGCAGGCCAGTTACGCAGCGATCGCGAATGCCATGGGCATGCCAGCCCGCCAGATTCTTTTTATCAGTGACGTTGGCGCAGAACTTGACGCCGCCCGCGCTGCGGGCATGGCGACAGCCGCTGCCATGCGGCCGGGCAATCGACCGTTTGAAAGCCTCTATGACCATGAGGCCATCGAGTCATTCGCCGAGATCACCACCTGAGTCGTCTTTTTCTGGGCTCTGCAATGCCGTCTTCTTCCCCAGAATCAGCCGCAGAGGCTTGCCGCTTTGGCAGTGCGGCCTCAACACAGACAGACCTCGCTGCGGCCATTACCGAAGCGGGGGAGGGGGCTTTGGCAGCACTCGATGGGCAGGCAGCCGACCTTGTCTTTGTGTTCCTTGCCGCCGCCTATGGTGCTGCCTCACGTTCCGCATTTGAAACGCTGGGCGACCGGCTGGCGGCTGGCTGCCTGATTGGCACGACCGCTGAATCGGTGTTAGCCAACGACACCGAATACGAGCGGCAGCCCGCCGTGGCCGTATGGGCCGCCCATCTGCCCCGGGCTAGTCTGGCGGCGTTTGCTCTCGACTATGCCCAGACGCCGGATGGCGGCTGTTTCCAGGGGTGGCCTGACGATTTGGCCTGGCCAGAAGACGCAACGCTTTTGCTCCTGGCTGATCCTTTCACCTTTCCTGTTGATGCGTTTCTAAACCGTTTGGCTGAGGACCAGCCAAACCTGCCTGTTATTGGTGGCATGGCTAGTGGTGGAAATCATCCCGGCTCCAACACACTCGTGCTGAATCAGCAAACCTACGATGCTGGTGCAGTTGGCGTCCTCATTGGAGGAGACATTCGCGTTCGTCCGCTTGTCTCTCAGGGCTGCCGACCGATTGGTCGTCCCCTGGTGGTAACCCGCGCGGAAAACAACATGGTCATTGAACTTGGCGGGCAGCCCGCGTTCACGCACCTGCAGACGCTTTACGGTGAACTGGATGAACACGACCGAGAACTCATGCGCCATTCACTTCACCTTGGCCGGGTGGCGAGTGAATACCAGGATCATTTCCAGCAAGGCGATTTCCTGGTGCGAAACGTGCTCGGCGCTGATCCTGAAACAGGGGTTGTGGCGGTCGGTGACCAGATTCGAACTGGGCAGACGGTTCAATTTCATCTCAGGGACGCCAACACCGCGACTGATGATCTTCAGCAGTTGCTTCACCGACAGGGGCGTAGCCGACCCGAGGGCTGTCTCGTGTTCACCTGCAACGGCCGTGGCAGTCGGCTTTTTTCCGAACCCAACCATGACGCAGCCTGCCTCCAGGAGGTGCTTGGGCCAATCCCAACGGCCGGTTTTTTTGCGCAAGGGGAAATCGGCCCCATCGGCAGGCAGAACTGCCTCCATGGGTTTACAGCAAGTCTGGCCCTATTCGGCAGGAAATGATTGGGAACGGGCACGCTGCACACAGCCCGCAAAAACGCCCTTGCTTCGCCAGCCTGCCATCCCTACGGTCCTCCCTGCAGGCGGGTACACGCAGCAGAGGAAGAGATGATGGCAATACGGATCGACTGTTCCGGGGTAATCATATTTGCGGCCGTTGGCATGCTTGCCGCTCAGGGATGTGCCCATCACCGCCATCCGTATGCCTACGCGCCTCCGTACGCACCACCTGTCTATCCCCAACCGGGGATGCCACAACAGGCAGTACCTGCTCAGCCGGTTGCCTATCCAGCCGCACCTGCCGCCGTGCAAACGCCACTGCCACCAGGAGCAGTTGTGGCACCGACGATGCCCGTTGCTCCTCAGTCATATCCAACTGGTGTCGTACCAACGTCAGCGTCGATACCGTGTCCGCCCACGTGCGATCCATGTGCAGCGGGCGGCGTTGTCATGCCTGTGAGCTATGAGGCTGGCGTGCAAACTCAGCCCTGTCCTCCGGGCCCTTAAGCAAGAGGGCTTTGAGCCCAGATTGTTTTTAGAGTGACAAGACGCCTTCAGATTCCAAACCAAATGCGGAGTGATAGTGGCCCAGCAGCATCTGCCAAATCATTTTTGCATGACAGGGTCAAGGAAGGCTCGGATCTGTTTTGTCCAGACGCGATAACCCAGCGGGCTCAGATGGAGTTGATCACTTCGGAAGAGTTCTCGGAGCGGTTTCCCATCTGCCGCTAAAAAAAGATGCCTTGTTGGAATGAAGGTTACGCGATCAAGCGATTCGCACAACTTGGAAAGTTGGTTGTTCAATTCCATTGTTTGCGGCCAGACATCCAAGCGGCTTGCCGTTGGCGTAATCTCAACAATGAACAGCTCGGTCTCTGGTTTCTGCCTGAGAACGTAATCCGCAAAAGCAAAAAATTGACCGGCAGCACGTGCTGGGGACAGGTCGGTTTTGCTGTTGCCCGTGATGTCGTTGGCAACGAAAAGCACAATTGCCGGGGGCGTATGGGCTTCGATGATCCGGTCCTTGTACGCGAGTACGTCGACCATTTTTGCGCCGCCAAACCCTCGCTGAATGACGGGGTATGGAGCCATATCGTCGGCAAGCGACTCCCAAAGTCGAATGCTCGAACTTCCGACAAAAAGGATCGCGTTAGCCGGATAGTTTGTTTGTGCATCGTCGCGTTCAAATGACTCGATAGCAGATTCCCACTGCCGCCCGCTGTTAGGGCTTTCAAAGCCTGCAACAGGACTGCTGGTTAGCAAGGGAAACAGCAGGCAAAAGATTGCCGCGGGTGGCCATTGTGAACGCGAATGTTTCATTGCACGGCAAAGAACCGTATAGTAATTTTTCACAGGGAGAACCTCGCGAATTCTTGGAGGGAACACAAGCAGGGATGCACGACAGAAGTAAGACGTAGATGTCCTCAACATTTATCTGATTATCACTACCGGCGAGTTTCTACAGTCGAGTTGACCAAAACATGGGTACTCAAGGCACAACCAACTTCGTTTTCCGGGTAGGACTTGTCCTGATTGGGTCGGTAACCGCGTGTTGCGTTGCCAGCGACGTTCAATTTAACCGTGACATCCGGCCAATACTCTCTGAGCATTGCTATGCCTGTCATGGCCCCGGCGAGCAGGAGGCCGATTTACGGCTTGATTCTTTCGCAAGGGCGACAGCTGAGCTGCCCAGTGGGCTGCAGGCGATCGTGCCTGGACAGGCAGATGGCAGCGAGCTGTTGTCGCGAATTGACGCCGCCGATCCTGACATCGTCATGCCGCCCCCCCACACTAATAAGCCACTCTCAGCCGATGATCGTGAGATTCTTCGCCGCTGGATCGAGGCTGGTGCCACCTATGAGCAGCACTGGGCCTTCCGGCCCATTCGCCGACCAGCACTCCCAAAGGCAGACGCGACGCAAGAAGAAAATCCAATCGATCGGTTCCTCGACGCCCGTCTCGACCAACAGGGACTCGTCGCCAACAAGGAAGCCAGTCGTGAAACGCTGATCCGTCGTCTGTCGTTTGCTGTCACTGGACTGCCGCCAACCGTTGCCGAAGTTGATGACTATTTGAGTGACTCATCCGACCGTGCCTATGACGCCTTGCTGGACCGCTTGCTCACCAGCCCGCACCACGGCGAGGAAATGGCTCGCCACTGGCTTGACGTCGCCCGCTACGCCGACACGCATGGGCTTCACCTTGACAATGAACGACAGATGTGGGCTTTCCGCGACTGGGTGGTGAAGGCCTTCAATGACAATCTTCCGTTCGACCAGTTTGCCATCTGGCAGTTGGCCGGGGACCTCCTCCCGGCTGCAACGGTTCCCCAGAAGGTCGCTACTGGATTCTTGCGGTGCAACGTGACCACCAGCGAAGGTGGCTCGATAGGTGAGGAACTCCTCTTTCGCTATGCCGTCGACCGCACGGCCACCACGCTCAATGCCTTCATGGGCCTCACTGGGCAGTGCGCGGTCTGTCATGATCATAAGTTTGACCCACTCTCGCAGCGAGAATTCTATTCGCTATACGCATTCTTTAACTCAGCCGCTGATCCTGGCTTCGATGGCAACAAAATTCTGACGCCGCCAATCTTGCCAGTGCCGACAGCGTTGCAGCAGGAGCAGCTCGCCACACTGAGGGCCGCCAAGCCTGCCCTGAGCAAGGCGGTCACTCAGAGCCTCAATCGAATTACCTACGCTGATCCAGCAACCCAACAGCCGCCAGCACCGCCCCGCCGGCAACAGCGGATCTGGCTGGATGATGAGTTTCCACCAGGGGCGGTTGTTGAAGGTGGTCCGGGGGCGATTACCTGGCTCACCGGTGATCAAGAGGCAGGAGTCTTTTCTGGCCAACGGAGTCTGGTGCGTCGGGCAGAGGGAATCGGTCAGGACTTCTATGCGCGGGGTGCTGAACCGATTGAAATCAAGCCCCAGGAGGAGATTTTCGCCCACGTCTGGATCGATCCGGAAAATCCGCCGGGCAGCATCATGCTGCAGTTCAATTCTGGCGGCTGGAATCACCGGGCAGTCTGGGGTGACCCCAATCTGATTTCCTGGGGAGAGTTAGGCACGGTGTCACGGCATCATGCGGGCCCATTGCCCGAGCCCGGAACGTGGACGCGAATCAGCGTCTCGACGGTGGCACTGGGACTCAAGCCCGGGACCAAACTGAATGGGTTTGCCCTCACCCAGTATGGCGGGCACGTGCGTTGGGACAGCGTTGGTGGCGAGTATCTCGACTCTCCGGCTACGGATCCCCATCAGTCATTCACGGCCTGGTGGGCCGCGCACACAGGGAAGCAAAAACTCGATGGCATCCCCGGGCCGCTGCAAAATCTGGTGCGGGCAGGCCCTGAGAAGACTACCAAACCTCAAGATATCGATAAGGTCCGTCGCCACTGGCTCACAGACGTCTGGCAGCAACAGCCAGATGACCTTCGTGACGCTCTTGCTGCCCTACGGGCTCACGAAAGGGCAACCACCAAACTTGAGGAAGCAATTACGAAGACCTTTATCTTTACCGACCTCCCAAAGGTACGCAAAAGTTTCGTCATGAAGCGAGGAAACTACGATCAGCCAGGCGAACCGGTTGAGCGAAGCACCCCCGCTTTTCTTCCTCCCCTTGAGCCTGCCGGTGAACAGCCTCTTAATCGGCTTGACCTGGCTCGCTGGCTCGTTTCCAAAGAGCATCCGCTAACGGCACGGGTCGCGGCCAACCGCCTCTGGCAGCAGTTTTTCGGAACCGGGCTCGTCAAGACGAGTGAAGACTTTGGTCTTCAGGGAGAGCCCCCGAGCCATCCAGACCTGCTTGAATGGCTTGCGGCCGAGTACCAGGACATCAGTCCGCAACAGCAAGAAGTTGACCCTGCCAATCGCCTGCTGGCGCGCGGGCCTCGGTTTCGCCTCGATGCCGAGCAAATTCGCGACAATGCCTTAGCCGTGTCGGGGCTGCTTGTGACATCGATGGGGGGCAAAGGGGATAGGCCTTACCAGCCGCCAAACATCTGGGAGCCGGTCGGGTTCGGAAACTCAAACACGCGTTATTACAAACAGGACTCGGGTAACGCCCTTTATCGCCGCAGCCTCTATACCTTCTTCAAGCGAACTGCGCCGCCACCATTCATGGTGAACTTCGACGCGCCGAATCGGGAGCAGTTTTGCGCCCGTCGTGAGCGAAGCAATACGCCGCTCCAGGCCCTCCAGCTTATGAACGACACCCAGCATATCGAGGCCGCCCGGGCACTTGCCGCCCGGGTTTTATCGCAATCGTCCAAGGACTCAAAAAATGCAGCTGCTGACACCGATTGCATCGACAGTCTTTTCCGTATTCTGCTTGCCCGGCATGCAACGCCAGAAGAGACCCAGATCACAAGCGAAATACTTTTGTCACAGCGACAGCGGTATCAGACCGATGCCGAGGCAGCCCAGCAGCTTGTTGGGCACGGAGAATCCCGCAGCCCTGCAGACCTACCAACTGCCGAGGTAGCCGCCTGGACCCTCGTGACAAACATGCTTCTCAATCTTGATGAGACGCTTTGCCGTAACTGAACAGGGCCTTTGCCATGCCAGCCACCTTCCCAGCATCGATAAACGCCTTTCAGCGGACGCTTGCCCGCCGTGCCTTCCTCCGGACGGGTGGCCTGAGCGTAGGCGCAGCTGCCCTTGCGCTGCTGGAGCAGGCCTGCCCCCAGGCGGCGGCCTCAACAAATCAGAGCCTCAGCCGGGTTCATCCAGCCATTCCGGGTCTGCCACATCATGCACCGCGAGCCAAACGGGTGATCTATTTGCACATGAACGGCGGCCCTTCACAACTCGACCTGTGGGATTACAAGCCGCAACTGAAGCAATTTTTCGACAAGGACCTCCCCCCCAGCATTCGCGGCGAACAGCGGCTCTCCACGATGACAAGTGGCCAGGAGCGTTTTCCTGTCGCGCCCTCACAGTTCGCCTTCGAACAAAAGGGGGAGTGCGGCCGCTGGATTTCTACGGCATTACTTCCCCACACGGCGAAAATCGTCGATGACCTCACATTGGTAAAGTCAGTCCACACCAATGCCATCAATCATGATCCGGCCTGCACATTTGTCATGACCGGCAGCGAGATTCCAGGAAAAGCGAGTATTGGCAGCTGGCTGGCGTACGGCCTTGGCAGCGAGAGTGACAACCTTCCGGCGTTTGTGGTGATGACGCCGCAGTTCCCACCAACCGGCAACGCCCAGGCGCTGTTCTCGCGGATGTGGGGGAGTGGATTTCTCCCTACCCAATTTTCCGGCGTCACCCTTCGTGGCACAGGCGATCCTGTGCTCTATCTCGATAACCCGGCCGGTGTCTCGAACGCAGATCGTCGGCAGATGCTTGACGGGCTCAAGCGTCTCAATTCACTGACCGCAACGCGTTTTCACGATCCGGAGACAACCACCCGGATCGCCCAGTATGAAATGGCGTTCCGGATGCAGACCAGCGTGCCGGAACTCACTAACCTCCAGGATGAATCACAGGAGACGCTTGCCCTCTATGGCGATGCGGCAACCAAGCCCGGCAGCTTTGCGCACAGTGCGCTTCTCGCCCGCCGGCTTGTCGAGCGGGGTGTCCGCGTGGTGCAGATTCTGCATCGCGGCTGGGATCAGCACGGCCAGCTTCCAAAGAATATTCTCGAGCAGTGCCGTGACACCGACCAGGCGACTGCTGCCCTTGTGATTGATCTCAAACTTCGTGGTCTTCTGGATGACACCCTGGTGGTCTGGGGGGGCGAATTTGGCCGCACGGTCTACTCCCAGGGCACGCTCACCAAATCAAACTATGGCCGCGACCACCATCCCCGCAATTTCTGCATGTGGATGGCCGGAGGCGGCGTGAAGCCTGGCAGCACCTACGGTGAAACTGACGACTTTAGCTACAACGTTGTGGAAAATCCGGTCCATGTAAACGACTTCAATGCCACGATTCTTCACCTGCTTGGCATTGACCACGAACGATTGTCGTTCAAGTTTCAGGGGCTAGACCAGCGGCTCACCGGCGTGGAGCCTCAACGGGTTGTGCACGAACTTCTCGCCTGACAAGCAAGGCCATTTTTGCCTCACCACGCTTTTGCAGCAGCCCTGTGGGTACGACTCCAGCCTGCCGTGCTGGCCTGTTTCGATAGCAGTGGCGTATCCGGCAGACTCCCGCTCGAAAGCCGACGCAGAATGTCTACACTGGGCCACATTCTGAAGCCCCACAGCCCAGATCCCCACCTGCACAAAGACCGCCACACACGTGACCAACCTAACTCATCTGCCGAGATCCTTTCGCCGCGTCACCATTGATAGTATCATCCCCGACATTGATGGCGGCCGCTTTGCCGCCAAACGGCTCGTCGATCAGCCGGTGACGATCTCGGCTGACATCCTTTGTGACGGCCATGATGAACTTGCCTGCCATCTCCATGTGCGGCCTGCTGGCAGTGATGAATGGACGACCATCCCGATGGCTCGTGATGGGAACGACCGCTGGTCGGCAGACTTTACGCCTGGCCGACTGGGGGCGTGGGAATATACCGTCAGTGGCCGGGTCGATCACTTTGGCACATGGCTGCGTGATCTGTTGCTTCGCGATGAAGCCGGCGATGACCTCACCGCTGAGTTCGCTGAGGGTCGTCGCTTGATTGAGCAGGTCGCGGCGACCGCGGATGACGCCAGCGCAGCAGAACTGCGTCAGCATGCTCGCAAACTAAAGGGGCGAGGGGGTGTCAATGCGGCCCAGCAAAGTCGGCTAGCAAGCCTGATGAGAGCCTTGGCTGCGTCTGACCACACAGCCTGGCTCGACGTTCCACGGCGTCTGTGGGTAGATCGTGAACGGGCGGCCTGGAGCAGCTGGTACGAGGCGTTTCCCCGATCCTGGGGAGAACCCAATCAACACGGCAGCCTACGCGACCTTGCTGGCCAGCTAAACTACATCGCCTCAATGGGCTTCAATGTGCTCTACCTTCCGCCAATCCATCCCATTGGCACGAGTTTCAGGAAAGGCAAAAACAATTCCCTCAACGCCACGGCTGACGACGTCGGCAGCCCCTGGGGCATCGGCTCGCCTGAGGGCGGCCACACTGCGATTCACCCTGACCTTGGCACACTCGCCGACTTCGAGGCACTCCGGCAGGAGGCCGCTCGGCAGGGTCTCGAACTTGCACTCGATCTTGCCCTGCAGTGCTCCCCCGATCACCCCTGGGTGACGGAACATCCAGAATGGTTTCGGCATCGAGTCGACGGCTCGATTCGCTATGCAGAAAATCCTCCGAAGAAATATCAGGACATCTACCCACTCAACTTTGAATCGGAATCCTGGCAGACACTCTGGGAAGAGGTTTTCCGTGTGCTGCAGTTTTGGATTGCTCGAGGTGTCCGCATCTTCAGAGTCGACAACCCCCACACCAAGCCTTTTGAGTTTTGGGAATGGCTCATTGGCCGCATCCACGCCCAGCATCCGGATGTCATTTTTCTTGCTGAAGCCTTCACGCGGCCAAAGACGATGTATCGGCTGGCAAAACTTGGCTTCAGTCAGAGTTACACCTATTTCACCTGGCGAACCGAGAAGCAGGAGCTCGCCGACTACCTGCAGGAAGTCACCACGCCACCCAGAAGCGACTACTTTCGCCCCAATTTCTTCACAAACACGCCAGATATTCTCCATGCCAGCCTACAAGAGGGCGGGCGGCCAATGTTTATGGTTCGGCTTGCCTTGGCCGCTCTGTCAGTGGGCAATTGGGGCATCTATGGTCCGGCAATGGAACTGCAGGCCGCGACCCCATTCAAGGCGGGCAGTGAGGAGTATCTTGATTCTGAAAAATATGAACTGAAGAACTGGGATCGTGACCGCCCTGACACCCTTGCTCCCTTCATCAGCGATTTAAATCAGATCCGTGAAACCGAGCCCGCATTCCGGCGACAACGCCCCCCACTGATTCAGCCGACCAACGATGACCACCTGCTGGCCTGGTGCCGGTATGACCCGGCCAGCGAGAGCCGCATCCTCATCGTCGTGAACCTGCAGCCGGGTGACCGACGGCGGGGACTGGTCACCCTCGACCGAGGCCAACTGGGGCTTCGCGATGACGAGGGCATTGAGGCACACCACCTGCTGGACGGAAACGGTGTCCGCATAGATGGCACAAGCATTGAGGTAGCCTGCACCCCGGCCCGACCTGTTGTCGTGCTTCGGCTGGTGAAGGCACCGGTCCAGCTGAGTTTCCTCGAGATAAGCCGTGACTAAGGCTACCCCCCCAGATCTCAGTGCTATCCTTCCCTGGCTGCAAGAAGCCCGGTGGTTTGCCTCAAAGCATTCCGCCAGTGTGCGTGAGCACGTGACCGTTGTCGACGCACTTGCCATTCAGTACGACCCGCAGAGAGTGCCTACCCACTGGATTCTCTTTCTCGCGTACGGAGAACAGACCAGCACGAGTCACTATATTGTTCCGGTCCGCCGTGACCTGAACGCTGACAGGGCTGCCCAGTGCGTGGACGCGGCAGCTGATCCAGTTTTTGTAGCCTGGCTGCTGGGCCTGATTGCAAGCGAAAGCAGCCAACCAACAGCGGCGGGCCTACTGTGCGGACGACGCACGGCTGCGGCTAACCCCCTCACGTTTGAGCCGGGAGGCACGTCACTCGACGTCTGTTCAATCGGTGGCGATACCTCGAATACAACGCTCATCGTCCGCGAGCACGAGCAGACTGACAGATCCGACGTCGTGAAGCTGATCCGACGATTTCGTCCGGGTATCCAGCCTGAGGTCGAGGTGGCAAATTTCTTGATGCAAAACGGCTGGGGTGGCTCGCCAGAATTGCTCGGCTGGCTGGAATACCAGCCAGCCAATGACGCTGGATCGTCTGGCGTTGTCGCCACTGTGCATCGCGGACTAAGCGCCGCGAAAAGCCTTTGGGATCATCTGCTTGCCAGTCTCCTTGATGAAACCACGTCATCTGCCGAGGTTGATGCGGTCGTGGAGGCGGCAGGAACGCTGACGGCCAATATGCACAAGGCCCTTGCGTGCCAGAGCGACAGCCCCGATTCTCCGTTTGCTGCCGTTTGCCCAACGCCGGCGGTCATCGCGGCCTTGGAAGAAACGATGCAGGCCCATGCCCGATCCGTGTTTTCAGAACTTGAAACGACGGGGGTGTCGGGCTCGGTCCAGTCTCGCATCAAGAATTTGCTTACCAGTCGCGAGACGCTTCTGAAGCGGTTTACTGCACTGAAAGAAACGCCCTGCGAAGCAGCATTCATTCGAGTTCATGGAGACTACCACCTTGGCCAGCTGCTCTATCAGCCTCACAGCGAGAAACTCTGGGTCATTGACTTTGAGGGCGAGCCGTCACGGACGCTGGCCGAGCGGCGGGAGCGAGCCAGCGTCTGGAAGGATCTTGCTGGCATCTGCCGATCATTTGATTATCTCGCCCGCTGTGCCAGCCGGCAGACACACCAGCACGCCATTGATAGCAGCCGTCTCAGTCGCCTGTTCCTAACCGCCTATGCCCGTCAGGCTGCAGGAGCCGCCTTCTGGCCGCATTGCGAAACCGAGGCCAGGAGTTTGTGCACAGCCTTCATACTCGACAAGGCAATCTACGAACTCGCTTACGAACTTCATAATCGGCCTGATTGGATCGAGGTGCCGCTGGCAGCCCTTGAACAGATCCTGCTCGATGGCGAAGGCGTCCCACCGTGCTTCCCACCAGAAGAGATTCCGTCGCAGACAGAAGGGCTCTAACACCGCAGGCGTGTCTGGGCTGCCACGTTTGGTATGTTCTCGCGGACGAGTGGCGATGTCTACTCTTGACCCGCGAGTGATTCCTGCAAAACCAGCCAGTTTTCTTCTGCCTGGGCCAGTTCTTCAGCGACACGCGTAAGTGACGCGTGCACTTCAATCGCCTCCTCAGGGTCGGTAACCGCCAACAGACGCTCATTGATCAGTCGCTTTTCTTCATCAAGCCGCCCAATGGTCTTTTCAAGCGAGGCAATCTGCTTCCGTACTTTCCGCTCTGAATGGGCGGTTTTCGCAGGCACATTTTTGTCAGAGTCAGTGGGCCGATTTGCAGGTGCTGCCGCTGCATCGACCGCATCGACTTCGGCGTGCAGTCGGTCAACGTAATGCCGGTAGGACCCGGGGTAGTGCACCACTCGTCCCTCACTGACCTCAATCACGCTGGAGGCGACGGCTTCAACAAATGTCCGGTCGTGGCTGGTAAAGATGACTGTTCCGGCATAGTCACACAGTGCCGCGGCGAGGGCATCGACTGTTTCAACATCGAGATGATTCCCCGGCTCATCTAGCACAAGCACATTGAATCCACCGAGGAGCAAACCGGCAAGACAAAGCCGAGCCCGTTCGCCACCGGAGAGGACTTTAACCCTCTTCTCGGTTGCCTGACCGCGAAACAGCATCGCACCAGCGAGGTCGAGAATCCGCTGAGTCTTCGTGCCAACGGCCGATACCCGCTCAAGGTAACTCAGGACGGTCTCCGTTTCGGGGAGTGTGGTGTAGACATGCTGGGCATAGGTTCCAACCTCACAGCCATATCCCCAACGCAGTCGCCCGTCCACAGGTTCAAGTGAGCCAACTAAGGTTCGCAGGAACGTTGTCTTGCCCTGGCCATTGTCCCCAACGATGGCGGTCCGTGAGCCATGATCGATTTCGATGGCGACATCTTCTGCCACCGTACGATTGGGATAGCCAATGGCAAGATCGAGGCAGCGAACAGCAGGTCCCTGTCGTGGGCTGACCTCTGGGCACCGGATTGCAGCCGTGGGGGCGGTACTGGCGATCTCTGCCAACTGAAGCCGCTCAAGCTGCTTGGCCTTTGACCGGGCCTGCGATGCCGTCGAGGCTTTGGCACGATTCTTGGTGATAAACCGTTCCAACTGTCGCTTTTTCGCCAACGTCGCGGCATTCACCCGTTCGAGATGCTGTTGCTGCTCCTGCTGATGATCAAGGAAGGCGTCGATTTTGCCGGGATAGGTCGTCAATTTTCCGTTGGTCAAATCGAGGGTTCGGTCGCAGGTGGCCGTCAAAAACCCACGGTCATGGGAAACAATGAGGCATGACTCTTTAAAGCCACGCAGAAAATGCTCAAGCAGCATCTGCGTCCGGAGATCGAGAAAGTTCGTTGGTTCGTCGAGCAGCAGCAGATTGGGCTCATGGAGGAGCAGGGCAGCCAGCTTGACCCGGGTCTGCCAACCACCAGAAAGTGCGTGCACCGGCCCATGCAAGGGGCCACCCTTCAACTCAAACTGACCGGCTACCTCGCCACATTTCCAGTCTGGCTGGTTACTGTCCCGCATCAAGAAATCAAGCGCCGACTCATCAGGCAGAAAGGGATCGTGCTGCCGCAGATATCCAAGCCGAAGCCGTGGATGGTGGATGACCTCCCCGCCGTCTAGCTCTTCTTCTCCAAGGATAACCCTGAGCAGGGTGCTTTTCCCGGCGCCGTTCCTGCCGACAAAACCGACCTTGCCATCATCGGTAATCGTGGCAGAGGCTTCATCGAGCAGGACCTGCTCGCCGTATCGCTTTGACGCGTTTCGAATCTCAAGGAGAACCGCCATGGTGGCATCCGTTTGAAAATGACAAGCCGACCGTCAGCAGGCTGCTGGCACGCAAGGGCGGGGTATTATCGGCAGGGACGAACAGGGTGGGCAGGACGACGAAGGGAACAGGCGGGCGGCGTCTAGGAGCCGCTTGACTGCCTCTGTTAGACGCGGCACAAGGGAATGGCCTCCACCACTTGCCTCCTCTGCCATCTGCTGCGATCAGCCGCCAGAACGGCATGCTGCGAAATTGAATGGTCGCAACACAATCTTCAAGGTCGATAATCCAAGGTCGATCCGTTTATTCCTGAAGCGGAGGGCATGGGACTCGAACCCACAACCCCTTGCGGGGCACCACAATTCCAATGTGGCCGCTTGCCAATTCGCTTACCCTCCAGCACGCCGTCGACACACCCCACAGCTGAACCACGGGGTGATTGCCGTCGACCGCCCGATTCTACCGCATCCGAAAAATGCTACCAGTAGGCCCACCGTCGCTGGGCTACCCGTGCAGACAGCGGAAATGGTTTGACCCCAAACCATGCGGCGATTGGTCACACCTGTAATTTCTCAGCAATCCTGCACGCGGCATCGGTGAAAAAAGCCGACGGGTGGCTCTCAGGCTAACCGGCTAGTCATTTGCTGGCCGTACACTGATTGACCGCACCTGCAACTGGAACGGTCCCGGCTTCTTGTCGCTTAGCATGAACCCAATGCCTCTGACCTGGCTGGGATCAACCGGCCCCATACCCTGAACCTGTCGTCCAAACGAGGTAGGCACGAACGCAGCCAACGGCACAACCAGATCAGCCCAGTCGCCAGCAGGGACAATCAGCGGCGCACGATACGAGAATGCCATCCGCCGACTTTTTGTGTAGAGGTTCAAAATATAGTCTCGCCCGTCTCCCTTCACCGTAACGACGATTGAGTCATCTGCTTTCAAGGTGTGGCCAATCGTGCTGCAACGGATTGAGGCAAACCCGCCATTGTTCTTAAGAGAGAGTGTTCCCGAAAACACAAGCGTTCCGTCTTCCGAAAGACGAAATTGCCCCTTAGAGACACCCCCCATGACTCCGTCGTTTACCACCTGCCACTGCCGGGCGACGTCTGGAGCCCTCAGATCAATGAGAGTCTGATCGGTTGGTGCTTGACCGGCGATTGTTTGCCCGGCGATTGTTTGATCGGCGACTGCTAGGCTTGCGTTCGAAAACGCCAACGCCACCGCACCCACCAAGACAGCCTGCGTCCATTTCATTTTCTGTATTCTCCAGCTTTTTGGGTTCATGCCAGTGGTCGCTGTGGCGCTGCTCGCCTTTCAGCGTGCAGCCTCTGGATGACTTCACCGTTCCCACGCGACCTTCATATTGTAGACTGCGGCTCTCATGTGCGGTCGCTATTCGCTCACAACAGCAGACGGTGAACTCACCAGTGCCTTTCAGATCACCTGCCCAAGGGGCCTGGCACCACGGTACAACATTGCACCGGGCCAAGGCGTCCTCGCTATTCGCCAGCGAGAAAACACCAAGGCCCGCGAGGCGGTTCTGCTCCATTGGGGCCTGATTCCCTCATGGGCAGAGACTCCGCAAATTTCCAGCAGCCTCACACAGGCACGCAGTGAAACCGTACGCGATAAACCAGCGTTCAAGGCAAGTTTCCGAACGCGGCGATGTCTGATTGTCGCCACTGGCTTTTATGAATGGCAATCAACACCTGCTGGCAAGCAGCCGTTTCACATCACACATAGAGCCGGCCAGCCCTTTGCTATGGGCGGCCTCTGGGACCGTTGGGAGGAAAATGGAGCCGTCATCGAGTCGTGCACAGTCCTGACCTGTGCAGCCCATCAAGGGGTGGCACCGATCCACCACCGGATGCCAGTCGTCATCCCCGCCAGCCAGTATGACCGCTGGTTAAGTCCGAGCGAGATTCCCGCCGCCGAAATCGCAGCCCTCCTCCAACCCATGCCGTCTGAAGACACTGTCTGCTATCCAGTCAGCACGTTTGTGAACAGTGTTCGAAATGATAGTCCGCAGTGCATTCTGGCTTGCCAGCAGCAGCGGCCGGCCAATCTCCAGAGAACACTTCCGTTTGACTAACGGGCCATGAGCGAGCCGTCTGCGGATTGGGGGCAGCCTTACCACAGCCATGAGAGTAGCCGGTAGATAAGCCTCGGCGGCCCCAGCAGAACCCAAATAAGGAGCAGACTGGCACCAGTCCAAGCGGCAGCCAGCAGCATTCCGCGTCGCACCCTTCGCCAAGTCCTGCGTCGTCCCCGTTTCATCATGTGCCGCAGTCCCATCGGACTGGAAGTCGTTCAAACAGCATGCTCATTCCCGGAATCGTAACCGTGCCACCACCAATACTGAAACCGGGCAGAGGCTGGGCGATCAACGCTTCGCGTCTCGTCAACTTTGCCCCGACAGGATACGCTCAAGGCCGGTCAGAATCTGCGATCTAAAAAGTTTCCCAGCCACCGCCACGCGACTCTGAGGATTTGATTATGCGAGAGAGGCATTTCAAGCACGTCCTATTTGCACGCGGAATCTGGGCCTTGGCGTTCCTGCTTGCGGGCGTGAGCGGCACGACTCCAGCGGCAGCTGAGCCTCATGGCAAGACGCAACAGCCCAACATCCTCATGATTCTCACCGATGATCAGGGGTGGGGAGACCTGGGGGCCTATGGCGGTGCTGATTTACAGACGCCAGCCATGGACGCTCTGGTCGCGGCTGGCATGCGGCTCGACAACTTCTATGCGAATTGCCCGGTCTGCTCACCAACCCGGGCCGCACT
>RGBY01000090.1 GCA_009919445.1 Planctomycetia bacterium | reverse complement strand
AGATCTTCCGACTTGTCGATGGAGCGTGTGCCGATGAGGATCGGGCGACCGGACGTGTGGACCGACTTAACGTCTTCCACGATCTTCGTCAGCTTCTCTGGATAGTCACGGCAGACGCAGGGCGTGAGGCGTTCCCGAATGGCTGGCCGGTTGGTTGGGACAACCGCGATGCCGACATCGTACGTACGGGCAATTTCACCAGCGCTGGTGGCAATGGTGCCGGTCATGCCAGCCAAGTGCGGCCACCGGGCGAACAGGTCTTGAATGGTGATTCGGGCCGCATGGCCACCACGGCCAGCCTTGACCTCGATGCCCTCCTTGGCCTCAACCGCCTGATGCAGCCCATCTCGCCATGAGCGGCCCTCTGCAATACGGCCGGTGAACTCGTCAATAATCACCACCTCTTGGCCGTCTCCGTCTTCCTTGTCGCGGACCACATACTGACGGTCACGGATAAAGGCGATTCGAGCCCGCAGGGCGAGTTCGACGGCGTCATACATCTCGAGCATGCTGACCGAATCGACCAGTCGGGGGCGTTCTGCTGCCCGCACGGTGCTGCGGCCGACGCCGAGCAGTTCGGCCGACCGTTTCTGGGGGTCGTACTCGAAGTGAACATCTTCGGTCATGTCCTGGGCGAGTTCATAGGCGAAGTGAAAGAGGGCTGCCTTGCGTTGTTCCCGTTCACCGGCCTCGCCATCGGGTGAAGAAATGATCAGCGGCGTGCGGGCTTCGTCGATCAGCACATTGTCAGCCTCGTCAACGAGTGCAAACCAGTAGGGCCGCTGCAAAAGTTTTGATTCACCTGATTGGGCCGCACCGGTGAGGGTTGCCCCGAGATTGACACGGCCTTCTTTAAGTTCCCGCTGCATGAGCCGATCTTTGAGGAAGTCAAAGCCGAATTCCTTGGCGGTGCCGTAGGTAACATCCTTTGAGTAGGCAGTTCGGCGGACGTCAAAATCCATCTCGGATTCAATGATGCCGACGCTCATGCCGAGCGCGTTGTAGATCGGCTCCATCCACTCGGCGTCACGGCGAGCTAGGTAATCATTGACGGTTGCCAGGTGGGCGCCTCGGCCGGCAAGGGCGTAGAGCACCAGCGGAAGCGTGGCCACGAGGGTCTTGCCCTCACCAGTTTGCATTTCGACGATCGAGCCATGGACCAACGCAATGCCGGCGAGTAACTGGACGTCGTAGTGTCGCATACCAAGGGTACGGCGTCCGGCTTCACGGGTGGCGGCAAAGGTTTCGATGAGGAGATCGTCTGGGGGTTCTCCTGAGCGGGCCCGGTAGGAGAGAGAACGGCCGATTCGACGCAGCCTGGTGTCGTCGAGTTCCTTCATCTCGGCCTCAAGGCTTTCGATCTGATCGACCATGCGATAGGTCGTTGCATTGATTGACGATCGCAAGCGGGGCGTCAGCGATGTGGGCCAGTTCCAGATCATGGTGCCAAGTGGAAAGGGAGCGGTGGGAAAAGGGCAGGGTGGGCAGCCGTTTAACACTTACCAAACGAGCCTAGCAAACGCCGTCCACTTCTTCAGCGAATCGGTGGCCGAAAGTGCTCTCGGGCCGGAAAATGGCCATGATTTGCGCAGCATCTGCGAGAGGCTTGGGAACGTGTCGCATGCGTCGTCGGCCGTTCTCAGGAGCCGTCTGTCGCGCGGGTGGCTTCCGCCTGCCAGCCAGAGCAGGACAGGAATTTCTGGAGGGGCCTGAACAGGGACCAAATCGCCTGCCAGTCCCCTGGAAGAAGGAAAGCCATGTAGTAGAGGATCAGAATCTGATGGAAAACGAAGACCCTCATCGTGATGGAGATCGTCACATGAAAAATGACGCCGGCAAGCAGGATCGGAATTCGCCAGGGTTTGACCCACACCAAAACCGGGAACGCGAGGAGTTCGAACAAAAGGACGGTGGTCGTCATCAATGAGGTAACAGCAGGCCACCCCAAGAGTTGGCTCAGGTCGACACGGGACCAGAAGGTCTGGCCAGCGATGTAATGGAGTGCCGTCCCGTGATACCAGGTGTCATTGGCAAGCTTGTGATAGCCCGAAAAGAAATAGACATACACCAGTTGGATCTGAAAGAGGCGAATGCTCCAGGCAGGAATAGTCTGCCCGCTGCTGGTGAACGGTTCGATGAGCAGTCGGCGGTAGGCCTTTCCCAGTATTGGGCTTTTCACCAAATTGGTCGTCCCCACGACTTCTTTCGAAATCGCCTTGGGGGGGTGTTTGCCGGTTGGATTCGTTGGAAGGCGGTGTGGTGAGTTGTTTCTGCCAGCATTCAGATGGCCAGCGAGCCCTGCAGCGGCCATGTAGGTGGCAAAACACATCACCAACATGTCGCCACTGTTCCCCGGAATAACGGTGACGACCGAAGACACGAAAAGCCAGGTGACTAGTGGGGCAATCCGGGTGAGAACACCAGACGCGAGCCAGAAGCCCGAAGTGATGCCACCACCGATGACAAGCCAGACGACGTGGTCGGAATGGTCAGAGATCAGGTGAAAAAGGTGCGGGCGATCGACGTGGCTCAATGGGTATTCGCCGCTACGACTGACGAGGCCGTCAGTTCCATAAAGCATCATCGCTGGTGAATACAGGCTTGTGAAATAGACCACAAGAAACAGGCCGTAAGCGATTCGCATCAACCGCAGAGGCGTTCGGCTGCGGGGTTCAAACAGAAAGCGATCAATGCCCCCAAGGGCATGGGAAAACCAACGCGTGGAGGAGAAAGAAGTCATCACTCCTCCTCGCTCCAGAAAAAGAACTCCTCTTTTGGCCGCCAGGCGAGCCTTGTGTTCGTGTCGGTTGGTTCGGGGATTTGTTTGACTTCTCTCCGCATCGTGAGGCCCCACTCGGGACGGAACGGAGTAGGGATTTGGTCATAGACCCAACTGAGATAGATCGACGTCTCTATCGGGCTGTTTCGAACGCATAACCCCTCTATGAAATAGAGCATCCGTGACGAGTTCCAGCCGAGCATGTCGTGGGAGATCGGCTGTCTGCCGGCCGGAGTGATGCCTTCGGCCTCGATTCTCTGGTCAAACCGGGCTGGGGCTCGGTACATGCCCCAGTCCTGCGCGAGCCCCAGTTTTCCAACATAAGGAGCGTAGTAGGGCCAGACGGAAGCAATTGCTGGTGACCAGGCGAGGTTGTTTAGAAACAGAATGCCGAAGTGGGCGAGCAGGAGACTGCCGAGGAAGAACCGAGCCACGCCGCTTTGTGGTCGCTGAAGCATTTTCTGTGCGGTAGGTGAGGTGAACGCAGAGGGAGGTTCGACTGGCTTCTTTGGTTTTTGAGAGTAACAGGGATCTTCCTGTGGCATGGCTTCAGATCTTTTTCGCGATCGAGGCATTTCGTTGATGAGCAACCCCAATGATTTGTCGAAGTCCCCAGTGTATCAACTGGGGTTACTTGAACGGGAGAACGACGAAGCCACAAGGAGGAAGGTCAAAAGGCCGCTTGAATGGTTGTCGGTATCGGTTGACAGCAAAAACAAAAGAGGCTGTTCGAATGGAAAGCAGGATTTTGAACGTTCGATGATTGTGCGTCAGAAAACACCAAGAGTTCACGAAGCAGTTTTCGGCTCGGCCGCTGTTTTTGGTTCGCGTGAACGGCATCGGCTAGCGGCTCAGTCGATTAGCGAGAGGTTGTCGGGCCTCGTTTGCTGAAACGCATTTTTTTGTCGTGCGGTTGCACACCTGCCGTAAGCGACAACGGCCAGGATGGCGTTTTCGCGCGACTTGTCCCCGCCGGCAGGAGGCCGGCGTTTGCACGGAGTGCAAGGCTTTGCATTGCACTCCTGCCGTAAGCGAAAACGGCCAGGATGGCGTTTTCGCGCGACAACTAGTACCGCGGCACGGCCGTAGGAGTGGCCCGGGCGGGCGGGATGGCGTTGGGGTCAGAGAACGGCCACCAGTTGCCAGCGGCCGCCTGCTGCGGAGCCGCTTGCTGGGGGGGCGGCTGGTACTGGCCGGTCCACGGCTGCGGCTGGGCCGCCGGTGGCTGTTGGTAGCCGTTGGCCGGTGCCGCTCCGTAAGGTTGTTGACCATTGTAAGTGGGCGGAGGGTAACCGTTGGCAGGTGGTTGCTGAGCCGCAGGCGGAGCCGTGGTCCCAGGTGGCGAGGCTGGCGTGATCGGTGGTGCGGCCTGCTGGGCAGGAGGTTGGCTCTGTGACCAATTCCAGGTTGAGCCCGGTGGAGTGTTCGCTGGTGGCTGACTTCCCGGCGGAGGCTGCTGTGGAGGAGCACCGGTGTAGGCCGGCGGAGGTGCCGGATAGCCAGGGGGTGGCTGATTTGCTGGGGCCGCGCCTTGCCAACTGGAGGCAGGGCCAGGCATCGGGCCTGGTGTCTGGGCATAGGAAACCTGTGGCGCACCGACAGGGCCATAGGGTGCTGCTTGGCCTGCTGCCCCAGTGGCTGGCGGTGGCACCATGCCGTTGTAGGTTGGCTGCGGTGGGGTCTGGCAGCCCGCCAGAGAGAGCAGCATGCCCGCAGCAAGTGCTGCCGAGGCGAGGGTTAGGTAAGCTCGATGTGCCGCCGACACCGCTTTGTGGTTCCGGTTGCGGGCGGACAGTCCTGAAACCACATCAGAGGTGTCTGAGTGATCTGGTGATGGTCGGGATGGCGAGAAGTCTGCATGCATGGCGATGGCAAGCCCTCGGGAGTGGCAAAAACCCGCTGGGCCTGATGTTGGAGCGGGGCCACGTTCGTGCGACAGTGCGTTGGCGGGACAATACTGACCTCGCCCGCTGAATCCAGACCAGTTCGCCTCGGAGATGGCAAAAAGTGAATCTGGCGGTGTGCTCAATTGCCTTGAAACGCCTTCCCTGCCTATACAACAAGGCCGCCCAATGCCCCTAGATGACTCAGACGCCCCAGGCCGGCCGGCTCTTTCGCAACCAGATGCAGTCGGACTCCTCGCAGCCCTTCGGCAGGAGGCTGAACGTCTGGGCTTTTCGCGGCTGGGGGTAACGACCGCTGCTGCCCCAGCTCGGCAGGACCAATTCGCTGCCTGGCTCGATCGCGGTTTTGCCGGGGTGATGGAAGGCTGGCTTCGGCGGCACCTGCCGTTACGGGGGCAGCCCGACAGCCTTTTGGAGGGAGCCCGCAGTGTGATCATGCTGGCGACTGATTACGCTGCCGAGGAATCGACGATCGTCGCTGCTGACCGGGGCCGGGTTGCTCGGTATGCCTGGGGAGACGACTACCATGGCCTGCTGCGAGACCGACTGAACCAGTTGGGAGTGTGGCTGGAGGCCCAGGTGCCCGGCTGTCAGACCCGTGGTGTTGTCGATTCAGCACCGCTGTCTGAGCGGGAGCTGGCCGCTCGGGCCGGGCTGGGATGGTTTGGAAAAAATACCATGCTCATTGATCCCCGAGCGGGGAGTTACTTTTTTCTCTCCGGTCTGCTGACCACGGTGGTGCTGCCGATTGATCAGCCCCTGCATGTTGACCACTGCGGTACCTGCACGGCCTGTCTCGATGCCTGCCCGACAGATGCCTTTCCAGAGCCCCGGGTGCTTGATGCCACTCGTTGCCTGAGCAGTCTGACCATTGAAGATCATGGCCCGATCGCTGCCGACCTGCGGACAGGTTTTGGCAACTGGATCTTTGGCTGTGACATCTGCCAGGAGGTCTGTCCTTGGAATCGTCATGCTCCGGGGCGTCGGCCTTCCGCGAGCTGTTTCGTGGTTCACCCATCATCCGGGCAAAACGTCGTGGTTTGCTCCGCTCGGCAGCGATCGCACTTGGCAATCACCCTGCTCCGGAAACAGCCAGTCCTGACGATCTTGAGGCACTCACGCAGGCACTCACCGATCATGAACCAATTGTCCGGGGGGCCGCTGCTTGGGCGCTGGGGCAGTGGCGGCAACGGAGTGGGCAGCTTGCCGAAACTATTGTGAGAACGCTTGAGACGCATCTCGTCAGCGAAGAAGACCCTGCCGTTCAGGCAGAGATCACGGCAGCGCTTGACTGAGCCCGATTGGCCGCGATCTGCGACTCACACGCCTTTTGCTATTCAACTGTTTCGTCGATGTCGTCCGCTGGGTCGCGACCAGGCCGATCATCACGGTAGTGATGGGCGAGCACCTGATGCCAGTCAGCGGTTGTTTTGGCAGCGATAAAAGCGTTTCGAACAGTCAGCGGTTCGGGATGTAACTTGGCGTACTTGATGGCAAATTTTCGCAGGGTGCGGCCAGCTAACTGTTCGCCATGAAGATCAGCTGCCAGTCGAAAATGTTCGGCCAACACATCACGCTGGGCATGCACCCCTGGTGGCAAAAGCGTAGCCGGGTCAGCGCCGTCGAGGGCTGCCAGTGTCTGGGTGAAAATCCAGGGGTTGCCGATTGCTCCCCTGGCAATGGTCAGTCCATCAACCCCCGTGGTGGCCAGCATGTCGAGGCATGCCTGTGGGGAGAAGAGGTCGCCTGAGCCGAGGACAACACGGCTGCCGGCATGTCGTTTGACGGCAGCGAGGAACTCCCAGTTGCTCGGGCCGTCATACCGCTGGACGACGCTGCGGCCGTGAACCGTGATGGCAGCCACACCCCGGGCATAGGCACCGTCAAAAATCGTGAAGAACTTCTCTGTACTTTCGGCTGAGTCATCAATGCCCCGACGCATTTTGAGCGTGACTGGCATTCGCTCAGGAACCGCATCGCGAACCCGGGCCACGATTTCGAGTGCCGTTTCAGGGGTGCTCAACAGATAGCCGCCACGGCAACGGCCCAGTACTTTTTTGACGGGGCAGCCGAAGTTGATGTCAATGCAGTCAAAGCCGGCGTCAACCAGTCGGCGTGCCGCTGGGGCAAAGTCGTCAGGGTTTGCCCCCATGAGTTGGCCACCCACCGGATGCTCTTCGTCAGCAATAGCCAGTCGGGCGAGATTGCGGCGATTGGTACCAACCTGGGCGAGGAACTGGTCGAGCATCACCTCGCAGAGGGTGTAGGCCGCGCCAAATCTGCGAGCGAGTACCCGCATCGGCAGATCGCTGTAGCCGGAGAGGGCTGCCTGAACCACCTGGGAGTTGAGCCTGAGCGAGCCGAGAGCCAGCGGCTGTCGGCGTGGCAGTGTCGATGGTGGACAGGGAGCGGTCACGTCAGCACCGGGCAGAGGTCAAACCAGCTGCGGCCTTGCGCCTGCATCCAGGCGGTACTTGCTGCTGGCCCCCAGTCACCTGGCTCGTAGACGGGAATCGGTGCCATGTCGACCGACTGCCAGGCCCGCACGAAGGGATCGATGATCCCCCACGATTTTTCGACCTCATCAGCGCGGGCAAAGAGGCTGGCATCGCCGGTCATGCAGTCGAGCAGTAGGGGCTCATAGGCTTCTGGCAGCCGGCCGGCGAATTCGCGTGAATACTGAAAGTTCAAATCAGTCAGCCGGAGCCGCATGCCGTCACCCGGCACCTTGGTATGAAAGTGCAGTTGGATGCCCTCGGCCGGCTGGATCTGAATGACAAGCCGGTTGGCTTCCCGCTGAGAGCGGGCATTCTCGGCGGCGAAGAGTTCGAGCGGGGGCTGGCGAAAACCGATGACGATTTGAGTGGTTCGGCAACTCATTGCCTTGCCGCTTCGCAGATAGAAGGGCACCCCCTGCCACCGCCAGTTGTCAACCTCGAGACGGATGGCCCCGAAGGTGGCGGTCTGACTGCTGGCGGCGACACCAGGCTCGGTGGTGTAGCCGGCATATTGGCCCCGGACCCCGGCGTCGGCGACATGGCTGAGGTCGAGGGGACGAATCGCGTCGAGTACTTTGACCTTTTCGTTGCGAACAGCATCGGCGTTGAACCGCACTGGTGCCTCCATGGCAGTAACCATCAGCAATTGCAGCAGGTGGTTTTGAAACATGTCGCGCAAGACACCAGAGGAGTCGTAGTAACTTCCTCGACGGCCAACAGTGACTTCTTCTGCCACGGTGATCTGGACATGGTCGATGTAGCGGCGGTTCCAGACCGGCTCGAAGATGGTGTTGGCAAACCGCAACGCAAGGATGTTCTGGACTGATTCTTTGCCGAGGTAATGGTCAATCCGATAGACCTGTGATTCCTGGAAGACCGTATGAATATGGGCGTTGAGTGAGCGGGCTGTGTCGAGGTCGGTGCCAAACGGTTTTTCGATGACGATGCGGCGGGGGCCGCTGTCTTCGCTCGCCATGCCAAGGCTGCCCAGGGCGGTCACAACCGGTGCGTAGAACTGCGGTGCGGTGGCGAGGTAGTAGACGCGGGCTGTGGGACGGCCACCCTCGAGAGCCTCGAGTCGCTCTTTGAGGCGGGCAAGATCTTCGGCACTGCTGATATCACCGGGCTGGTAATGGATGGACGGGGCGAAGGCCTCCCAAGACTCGGCTGAGAAGGAGGCGTTACCGGCATGGTCTTCGGTGGTGGCTCGCAGGCTTGCCCGCCAGGCATCATCAGTCATTGGGGTACGTGAGAACCCGACGATCTTGGTGTTTTCCGGAAGGAGCCCATTTCGTTGGAGGCTGGCCAACGCCGGGATCAGTTTGCGGCTGGTGAGGTCGCCGGAGGCGCCAAAAATAACAACGGTGTGAGACATGAATTTGACTGGAGGGGCTTTGGGGCAGGGCAGTCAATCTTACCTGACGGAGCAAGTGTTGAACGCCCCTGTTTGCTATCGGCAAGGAAAAACGACCGCCGAGGGCACTCCTGTTCGGCACGAGATGTGCCGTCTCAGATGGCCGGTGTTCTTGGAGCTGTTTTTGAGAAAGGAACGCCGAGGTCTAGCTTGGGTTGGGCGTGGGTCGGGGTGCCCATGCCCTGTCGCCGGACACTCGCTTCGGCCCTCCAGGCCTGCGCTCGTTCGAAGCTGCCTGCGCTCCGGCATCCATGCCTCCGCTGGCCAGCGACGCCGGCTCTCAGGGCATGGGCACCCCGACCGGAATATTGAGCGGGGATTAGATTCACGACGAGTAGGCTCCGGGGGGGGCGATACACGCAGGCCTGATGTTGGGCTAACCCGCATCAGGCCTGCCGAACAGGATTGCCACGGAGGGTGTTTTTGCGCGAAAGAAAACCCGGCGAGGACGCCGGGCAGCGTTCAACACAAACATCGGCTTTGTGTTGAACGTTACAAGCCAAAACGGCCAGGAGGGCGTTTTGGCGTGAAAGAAAGCCCGGCAAGGATGCCGGGCGGTGTTCAGCACAAACCTTGGCTTTGTGTTGAACACCACAAGCAAAAACGGCCACGGAGGGCGTTTTTGCGAGAAAGAAAGCAGCTACAGCCGCATTCCGGTGAAGCCACCATCGACGTAGAGGCTGGTGCCGGTGATGAAACTGCCAGCGGTCTGGCTGCAGAGCAGAATGGTCGCA
>RGBY01000089.1 GCA_009919445.1 Planctomycetia bacterium | reverse complement strand
TTGCTGCCAGCACGGCGGCACAGGCCAGCCGGCCAAAGCCAGCCAGCGACGGCACGCTGCTTACCGTCACTGCTGCAAAGCCGACGCCAAGCACCAGGCCGCCAAGCACGACCGGGTTGCCAGTCTCAACCACTGCCCGGCGGACCGCCGAGGCAATCGAGACCCCTTCACGGCGATGCCGAGCCAGAGCCGCCAGCACATGGACCGTGTCATCGACCGCCAGCCCGAGGCAGACGTTGAACACGATCACCGTCGCTGGATCGAGTGAGCGGCCACTGGCCACCATCATGGCGGCAATCACCGCCAACGGGAAAACGTTCGGGATCAGGCTGACCAGGCCAGCAACCGGTGAGCGGAAGGCAAGGGCGAGGATCGTGCCGATTACGATCACTTCCAGCAGCAGGCTGCCCCCCAGATCGCGAATGAGTTGACGGATGTTACGGGCTGAGATGACCGACATGCCGGCTAGATTAAACTGCCAGCCAGCATGGTCGGCAGCCAACAGATCAAGTTGCTGCTGGATGTCGGCATAAACCTCTTCCAGTTGCCGAGAACCAGCATCACTCACCCGGGCACGAACAATGGCCATGCCTGTAGCGGGGTCAACCAGTTCCTCAACAGCGGTGGCAGGCAGGCGACGGCGGGCTCGCGGTGGCATGTCAGCAAGCACGGAGGCGAGTGACATGGGGTGGCTGGCGACCTCGGTCTTTTCGATAATTGCATGGACCTGATGAAGCGCCTCGAGCACCGCGTCGTCCCGCCAGGTGACAGCGTCAGGCCAGTGGACGACCACATCAACTCCCATGACGCCACCGAATTCCTCATCGACGGCGAGCAGGGCTTGAGAGGCCTCGGCATGCCTCGGCAAGGCATCGATCACGCGGTTGTCGGCGTCGACCTGCATGCCAATCACGGTCAGCAGCAGCGTGCCGACGAGGCCGGCGGCAGCAATCGGACGGGCATGGGCCATCGAAAATGAGGCCAGTCGGGCAGCAAGCTGGCTGGCCAGTCGCCAGGAGCGGCCCAGCCGAAGCCCCTGACAAAAGCGGGTCGAAGCCAGCAGCGGGGTCAGCAGGGTGACTGCTGCAAAACTCGCCAGTGCCCCGGCGGCAGCAGCAATGCCAAAGGTCCGCACGGCCTCAATTCGGGCAGCCGCCAGCGAGGCAAAGCCGATGGCAGTCACGATACTGGTGAGCCCGCAGGCAGTGCCGACGCGGCGGATCGCACCACTCGAGGCTGCCAGCGGATCAAGCCCCCGCCGCACGCTCCGCCTCATGTCCTCGATGAAATGAATGGAGTCACAGGTGCCGACGACCAAAGCGAGCGAGGGAACAACACTGGTAAGAATGTTGATCGGTGCCCCACACAGGCCGAGTACTCCCATGGCCCAGACAGCCCCGACTGCCGGCGGCAGGCAGGCCACCAGTGTTGACCGCAGACTGCGGGCAATCGTTGCTGACAGGATCATCGCCAGCGTGAGCCCGAGTGAATTGAACAGAAGCATGTCGCGGCGGAGTGCCAGCGTCGCCTCATGTCGGAGTGGAGGGAGCCCCGTAAGCTGCAGTTCGATGCCGGCTGGGGCAGCCGCTACCAGCGTCTTCTTGATCGCCTCGATCGTCTGTGACAGTGCTGGTGGCTGGTCGGTGCCCGAGCGAAGGCGGAGAATGATCAGGGCGGCCGAACTGTCGTCTGAGAGCAACTGGCCGCTTAGGAGTGGATGAGCTGTTGCACGGTCACGGGCAGCGGCGAGGCTTTCGGGGTCAAGTTCACCAGCCGTTCGCGGAATGACCGGCAAGAGCGCTCCGGCTACGCCCTGTCGGCGGACATCAAACATGGAGCGGGTCTGTTCGACCTGCGGAAGGTCAGCCAGCCGGTCGGTCAGGTGTCGAAGTTCGGCCAGGGTCGGTTCATGAAAGAGGTCACCCTCTGGACGGCTGACGCGGACGATGCAGTCGCGGTCGGGAGCACCAAACCGTTCACCAACTGAGTCGATGAGGGCGAATTCTTCGTCGATTGCCGCCGCACCTGTCCAGCCAGCAGGGCGGACGGTTCGCAAGAGCGAACGCAGGTCGTCATCAATACGGATGCGAGTCAAGCCATAGCCAGTGACGGCTGTGATCAGCAGGGCGGCGATCAGGCTCCAGCGCCGCCAGCGACTGCTGCTGGCAGAAGGTGCTCCTCGTCCGGATCGACGATCCAGCCCCGGCAGGTTGTTGCCCCGCACCGGCACGGTATTGCTGTCTCGGCTGGCCAGCAATAATCGATAAGCAGTTGTTCGCCAGCGGCGATCGGTCGGATGGTCTGCAGCCACAGGCGGTCTTCCTGCTGGTTCGTCTCTTCGTCCTCCCAATAGAAAAGTTCGCAGTTGGGATCGCAACTGTGATTCAAAAATCGCAGTGGCGCGGCCGGTTCCAGCAATTTTCCGCTGGGCAGACCCATGCAATAGTTGGGGTCGTCGGGATAGTCATCGAGGATTTCCCCCTCGATTTCGCAGAGAATTCGGTCGGCGGCCAGGCGACGCCGAGCAAAAACGCCCTTTCCCACGGCCGTTTCGCCAAGTCGCACCAGTTTCTTCAGCGACTGATGTGGCTCGGCTAAAGGCTGGCTCGTGCCATCGGAACGGTCGAGAGATGAGGGGACGAACTTAGAATCTTGCGGTGACGGAACTGACGGGGCTGATGGCATGGGTGGTTGAAAATCTTTTATGCTGCAGAACAAACGGGTGGCAAAACAAAAAGGCTGCGGATCGGTACGTCGATCCGCAGCCCCAACGAACCGGAGAACTCTACCGATGAAGGTGGGCGATCGTCAATCGTCGCAGACGGTCTGGCTGTTGCGGACGGTGTTGGTGGTGACGCTGGCCTTGCCCGTGGTGTCAGCCGTTGCTGAAGATGCCGCCGGCAAGACAACACTCAGACTGGCCTGTTTCAACACGCAGGTTCTGACGGTGCCCGGTGAATGGAGTCGGCTGGCCCGCTTTCGATTCTCACCAGGGCGGCTGCGTCACCTCGAAGGGATCGCGGCGGTGATTGAAGCCGTCAACCCAGACATCCTTGTTCTGTCCGAGGTAACCTCTTCTGCCACGGTCGCAACACTTGCCGAGATTCTGCGGGAGAAGGGCCTGGGAGATTTTCGTGGCTATCACCTGGATGGACGGGACAGTTTCACGGGCTTTGACGTGGCCTTTTTGTCGCGGGTTCCGCCGGACTCAGTTGCGGGTGCAACGGTACACCTCTTTGCACCAGCGAAAATGCCTCGGTTGAAGGCAGTGCAGGCGGGGCAGGATGCCCTGCCATGGACGGCCGAACGCGAGATTCTCCCGCGGGGCTATCTGCCGATCGTGCTTGGTGACCTCAATGATTACGACCCGGACGTGCCGATGGCGGATGACTACCGCACCACCCAGACAGAGGTGCTTCGGCACCTCAAAGACATCAATCCTGAGGCCGAGGGGATTGAACTGGTCAATGCGGCCCAGTTTATGCCCCGCATTGCTGACCGCTTTTCATCACACTGGGACTACAACGAGAACGGGGCTGCCGATGGAGATGACGTGTTCACCCTGATCGATCACATCTTGCTCGACCAGCGATTCGTTCCCGGGTTACGTCGGGCCTTCATCTGCCATGCCAGCAGCCTTGAGGTGTCCGACCACTTTCCAGTGGTCGTCGACCTCGACCTCAGCGTCGTGCCGCAGGCGCCCTAACTGGGCTGCTGACAGAGGGCGGCTTCTGGTTGCCTGCCGCAGCGTTCTCAGGCAGCCAGTTCGTCGCGGACCCGCTCAAGGAGAGCCTTGGTTGCCTGAATGCCTTCCGACTCAGAGAGTGCTTTCCCCTCGTACTCAACGCCGACGTGACCGTGATAGCCGGCGGCTAGGACCAGTTTGAGCATCCGCATGTAGTCGGTCTTGGTCTCATTGCCGGCAGCGTCGAAGTCATGACTTTTGGCACTCACGCCCTTGGCGAAGGGGAGCAGTTCTTCGACCCCCTGATACCGGTCGTAGTCATGAAAGTTGCCAAAGTCGGGCAGGGTGCCGCAGTTGGGAAGGTTCACCTGCCGCATCACACCAGCCAGCCAGCTGCCGTTGCTCGACAGGCCACCGTGGTTCTCGACGATGACGTTGAGTTCGAACTGGCCGGCGTATTCGGCGAGACGGGAAAGGCCATCAGCGGCAAGCTTCTGCTGCTCTGCGAACGAGCCGGCACTCGATGCGTTGACCCGAATAGAGTGGCAGCCCAGCCGCTTGGCAGCTTCCGCCCAGGGAAAATGGTTCTCAATTGCCTGCGTTCGGGCTTTCGCGTCAGGATCGCCAAGTTTGCCGAGGCCGTCGCACATGATCAGCAGGTTCTGCACACCCTCGTCACCGGCACGCCGGGATAGATCAGTGAGGTAGTCATAGTCCTTCGCCTTGTCCTTGAAAAACTGGTTGACATATTCAACCGCCTCGATGCCGTAGGTGCGTTTCGCTTCTCGCGGGAAGTCAAGGTTGTCGAGGCTTCCGCTGAAGATTGTGCGGTGGAGTGACCACTCGGCAAGTGAGATTTTAAAGAGCGGTTTGCTGTCGGCTGGTGCGGCAAGAGCCCCTCGACTGCCGCCCACTGCGGCCAAACTGGCGGCAATCTGGCCAAACTGTCGGCGGGTGAAGCGAGTGGAAGTGATCGACATGGTGTGAACTCCGTGGTGGTTAGTCGGCTTGAGGGGCGTAGGTTCGGCCACGATAGGTAACCGCTACGCGAATAAATATCAGGGCAGCCAGCAGCATGACACCTGTAAAAAACCAGTAGTAATTCGCCCCCGACAGCCAGCGGTCAACTGGCTTCAGGCTGAGCAAGGCGTTGATGACTGCGGTGAACTCATTCCCGACAGCGACGCTGGCGAGGTAAAGACTCATCACGATCGATTTGATGCTCGGCGGTGATTGAGTGTAACTGAATTCCAGGCACGTGATGCTTACCATCACCTCCGCTGCTGTGAGCAGGGCATAGGCAAGGACCTGCCAGCCGATCGAGGGCGTGCCGCCGGCGTCGATCCAGACTTGAATGAGTCCACTGATTGAAAACGCCGGCACCGTCAGAAACATGCCGATGCCAATCTTGCGAAGCGGGGTCAGCGGGAAGACCCGGTCAATGGCCGGATAGATCAGGTAGGAAAACAGCGGCACGAAGATGAGAATGAACAGCGGGTTGACTGCCTGGAGTTGACTCGGAAGCAGTTCGATTTCACGGAGACCGGTGGGGAGCCAACTGAGTGAGCGAAACAGTTGCATGTCCATTGACTTGGCCTGCAGAACCCAGGCGCTGGCAGTCTGGTCAAACAGGCACCAAAAGGCAGCCACACAGAGATAGATTGGCACCAGGCTAGCCAACGCCTGCAGGCCCTCTCCGCTGAAGGCTTCTCGCAGAAAAGCTCGGCCTCGCGGGGGCACGTGAATAAACGTGTTCCGGCCCATCCAGAAGACGAGCGTGGCCAGCGCCATGAGCACGCCGGGAACTCCGAAGGCCAGCCCCGGGCCGGGGTGAATGCCCAGTCTGGCGAGTGAATCTGCTGAGCCACCGAAAACCCGTTGAAAGCTGGCAGGGTCAAGCAAGATAGGAGTCAGGAGGGTGCTCGCTAGTGCTCCGAGGTTAATGGCCAGGTAGAACCAGCCAAAGACCCGGCTGAGCAGGTGCCGGTTCCCGGCGCCAAATTGGTCACCGACATGGGCCGAGACACAGGGCTTGATGGCCCCTGTGCCGATGGCGATGAGCCCCAGCCCCAACCCCAGCCCCAGCCGGGTTTCGTCGAGGGCCAGCGACAGGTGGCCAAGGCAGTAAATGATTGAGAGCCAGAGAATCGTGCGGTACTTGCCAAACAGCCAGTCGGCAAGAATGGCGCCAACCAGTGGAAACAGGTAGCCGGCGACCACGAAGGAATGGAGGTAAAACTTCGCATCTTCAGGGCTCATCACCGCCAGGTTGCCGCTGCGGTCAAGCAGATGTTCGGTCATGAAGACAGCCAGGATGGCCTTCATGCCGTAGAAGGAGAATCGCTCGGCGGCCTCGTTGCCGACAATGTAGGGAATGCCGGCAGGCATGCGGTCTGTCTGGTCGGGTGCCGTGCGATACGCTGTAGCCATGGCTGGTCCTAGCGGCCAATTTGGGAGAGACTCTGCCCGATGCCCCAATCAACATCAGGTTTTCAAAGCATGACGCAAACCCAACCCGACTGGCAAGCAGAGTCGCCAGACGGCTGGCTCATGATCACGATCGACAGGCTGCCTGCCTGGATGGTGGCCGCCTGGGGTGCCACGTGGGTGGCGACGCCGGCGATCACCCGGCTGGCTACGGCTGGCCTGATCTGCGACCGGGTGCTTGTTCGCTCAACCGAACCGGTGGACACCCTGACCGAACTGGCGACGGGGCAACTGCCGTTGGAACCGGCCTCTGATAGCCGGGGCCTGGGCCCGATTTCTGCTGCGGTCGGCCGGGGCTGGCGGGTGACGGTGGTGACGGATCTCCCCGATCAGGTTCGCGGAATCAGCGGGGGTGAGACTGGCCACCGCCTAGTCGCGGTGACACCGCCTGAGGCAGCCACGGCGACGGTTCCCGAAGACGGCAGTGGTTGCGGCCGGGTGTTTGCCGCTGCTGAATCCGAACTGGCCGACGCCGATTTACTTTGGTGCCACCTCGGAAGACTTGGTCTGGCCTGGGATGCACCGCAAGCCTGCCGGGAGGCCTTCTTCGATGAGGATGATCCCCCTCCCGGTGACTCGGCGGTGATCCCTGACTTTGATGTGACAGCTGAAACAGACCCTGATCGGGTGGCTGCCGTGCGGCAGATCTTCGCCGGTGAGTTGGCTCATCTGGATGATTGGCTGGGGCGGCTGGTTGCTGCTGCCGCTGCCCGCTGGCCTCGGTTTGGGCTGCTGCTCATGGGCGTGCGGGGGATGCCACTCGGGTTGCATGGACGGGTGGGAGTCACTGGGCCAGAGCCACCCCCTTATGCAGAGTTGACGCATGTGCCTGCCATCTTGGTTGATCCGGCAGGCCGACAGACGGCCCAGCGATTCGGCCAACTCGTGTTGCCAGCCGATCTTGGTGTCACCGTGCATGATCTGATTGCCGGAGAGTCCACGGGCAGGCCGCCGACACAGGCTGAATCGGTGGCCAGCGGGCAGAGCCTTGCGGCGGTGCTGGCTGGGGACGTCGAGGCCTGGCGAAGCGTTGGCCGTGACCGGGTCATTAGCCAGAGCCGTGGTGGCCAGGCGGTGGCGGTAGCCGAGTGGACGCTGGTTCGTGACGCTGAGGGCAAAGACCTGCTGTTCCGCAAGCCTGACGATTTTTTTGAACTCTCTGATGTGGCGGATCGCTCGCAGGAAGTCGCCGCCGCTCTCGCAAGTTGCCTCGACAGCGCATCTTCTCGCGCTGCTCAGGCTGGGAAAAGCCAGTTGCGGAGTGGCTGATGGACGCGAGCCGTTCCGGCCGATAGAGCCTGAACGGTGTGGTCGGCCGACATTCTGGTTTTGCTCTCGTGTGGCAAGGTCGATACCATCCGCCCCACTTCAGTCCGGGTTCATCTGGCGGTCCCGGATGTGTGTTTTGCTGTGTTGGTTCATCCCTAGGGGGTGGCAGCACAGATTTGCTTTTGAACAATCACTGCATGGCTGCTTCTTTGGCTGTTTCTTCTCGCTGGCTGTTCGCATTGCTGCTGGTTTTGGCTGCCGGTCCGGTGATGGCTGCTAAGCCGCAAGCGACAGAGCAGCCCTTACGGTTGCGTATCCAGTGGGGCGGAGGGGAGCATCGGCCTTGGCAGGGGCGGGTGGAGCTCCTGCCTGCTCCGACACCTCGTTTCGGTGTCAATCCGGCACCGATGCCACCGCTTGAGTGGTCGTTGTTGTCTTCCGATGCCACTGCTGCGGCGACCATTCACCGCGACGGCACCAGCCTGATCATCAATGGACAGCAGTCGCAGGCTGGTGGTGGCATCGACCTGCACTTTACGGGCTGGCCGACAGCCAGGCTCCGCCTGCAGTTTGCGCCGGCTGATGGCGGCCCCGCTGAGCCGGGTGTCAGCATTGACGGGACGGTGGCCGCCCTTCTCGCCGACGAGACACTCCAGCAACTCGATACCCGCGGGAACCGCCTGAGAATCGCGGCAGTTCCTGGCGATCTTCTGCGGCTGAAGGTCATTCCGCCGACAGGAGAGAACGGCTGGCAGCCGGCAGACGTAGCCCGCGTTGTTGCCCAGCCGCTTTTGCCTTCGCGGCCGACAGGCTTTGGTCGCATGGAGCTGAATCTGGTGCTCGCTGACTCTCGTAGCGGCGAGGAATTGGTCGCGCAGGCCCAGCCCCTGGTGCCAGTCAACGAAGAGTCCTCAGCAACCATGCTCCAGGCCTGGCAGCCGGTCGCATTTGATTGCCCGTTGCCGGCCGAGCCGGGGCACTATCGTCTGAGGGTGACCGCGATTGAACGGAGTAGCCTTCGCTGGTCGCGTGAATTGATGGCGGTCGAGCGAGAGCTCGTCGTCTCACCAGGGCCGGTTGCGGCAGCAGCTGACGGGCCGGATCCTTGGGAACTGGTCTATGAGCTTGATCCTGGCAGCCCAAGATTGCACGAACGCCTGCGGCGGCTTCCTGGGCAGGCAGCCGCGTCGATGGCGTCGATGCGTCGGCTGTCTCTTCCCGCGATGCCCATGCCCTCGCTGACCCGCGCAGCTGAACGGCTTCCGTCAGTCTCGCTGCCCAAGGTGCCGCTCCCGAGTCTGCCCAAGGTGCCATCAGTTGATGGACTCATGCCAACCTTCAGTGGCCTGCTCGCCACGGGAGACTCAACCGTGCAGCCACACCCCTTGGGGGCCATGCTGACGTTGCCGCCGGCAGCCGAATCGGGCGTGCCGACCTGGGAAGGGATCGTGATCGCCGACGCGGTGCCAGGTCGTCCCCATGCCGTTGAAATCGCGTATCCCAGTGATCAGCAGGCGCTGGTGGGAGTGTCGGTGCTGGAGCGGTCGGCAGCCGGCAGTGCTGTTGAACTGCGGTATGACGGTGGCATTGAGGTGCCGCGGCCACTGGCTGGTGAGGCGGCAGAACTCCGGTGGCATCGGTTCGTCTTCTGGCCCCGTACGCGATCACCCCTGCTTGTGCTTACCAACCCGTCCAGCCAGCGACCGGCAACGGTTGGCAGTGTGCGGGTGCTGCGGGGTCGTGAATCGTCTGCGGTCGATTCGCTGGCATCTGCTGCGGTGCCTGGCCGCAAGATCTTTGCTCCGCTGCCTCGGCAGTTGGTCGCCGCGGGTGGGGCGGTGGCCGAAGGCGGCAATGCCGAGCGGTCACCATCCAGCTGGGTGTCCTGGTATGACTCACTGCAGCAGACCGCCCAGCGGCTCCGTGGTCAGCAGGTGAATGGACTTGCCGTTGAGGTGCATGCTGGTGGAGCCAGCCTCTGGGAATCAGACCTGACGGCAGGTGGCCCGCTCTGGGACGGTGACCCTGATGGACCGATTACCGAACGCGGTGATCGACTTGACTTGCTC
>RGBY01000088.1 GCA_009919445.1 Planctomycetia bacterium | reverse complement strand
TCTGGCACAACGTTCGTGCTAATGGCACGCATGCGTTTGATTGACCGCTTGTTCCAGAGCAACTTGAGGAAGCCAAAGGGAAACAGCCGGCCGTTGATAGCCTTGATTCTGGGGTTGTAGTCGAGCAGGCAGAAGACCGTGCCGATGGGCTTCCCTTCAACCTCAGCCACCAACGAAAGTTCTGGCACAATCAGATGCTTGAGGCTGGCGGCCATGTGGTTCACCTCGCCCGCTGAAAGCGGCACGAACCCCCATGTGCCGGCCAGGCTGGCATTGTAGATGTCGAGGAACATCCGCACTTCTTCAGTGAACCGACTACGGTCGAGTGACCGCACGGTCACGCCGAACCGTTCCTTGACGCCCTCGACCATCACGCCCAGTTTTGAGTCAATGCCTTCCAGCATCGACATCTCACCCCAGAAGGCATAGAGGTCTTCTATTTTCCCAAAGCCGTTGGCCTCAACCAGACCGGCGTAGTAGGGCCGGTTGTGGGTCATCATGAAAAAAGGAGGCGTGTCAAAGCCCTCGATGAGCAGGCCGCATTCGTAGTTAAGCGATGGATTGACCGGCCCGCGGATGGCCGTCATGCCCTCCGCTGCAAGCCACTCGCGGGCAGCAGTAAACAGCCCGGTGGCAGCCTCGACATCGTCTTCGCATTCAAAGAAACCGAAGAAACCACGGTTCTCTTCGTATCGCTCGATATGCCCGACGTTGACAATCGCGGTGATCCGACCAACCGTGCGGCCGCCCCGTACTGCCAGGAAGGACCGGCTGCGGTTTCGTTCATAGAAGGGGTGTGGGCGAAACCCGAGAAGTTCTTCTTGGGCAAGCCGCAGTGGTGGCATCCAGCATGGGTCGTTGGCGTAGAGCCTCCACGGAAGGTCGATGAATTGCCGCTGCTGGCGACGACTGACAACGGGCTCGATACTGACTGCTGCCACGCGGCTCTTCCTTCCTGATCAAGTTCCTGACCAACAAACCGGCCACAGGAACCGATCTGCGTCGACCGAACGACAAACGGATCTTCTCCAGCCGGCGATTGTGGGTGTTCGCCAGAATAATCGTCAACGTCAGAACCCCCCGTACGGGGCGGCTTTTCTAAAAGTTGCTTCGGGAGATTTTCCGATTTTACTGGAAAGCAACAAAAGCTCCTTTGGAACCGGGCATCAAGCTGTCAGGCGGCCAGCCAGATTCCCGTTCCTCCGTTATCGACTTCGAAAGATGCCGTCTTGACCACCATGCCTGTTGACCATTCCTCTCCGCATGCCCGCAGCCCTGCCGACTGCCTGATTACCGGCGGCACTGGGCTGCTTGGGAATAATCTTGTTCGTCAACTGATCAACCGCGGACGCTCGCTGCGTGTGCTGGTTCGCCCCCGTAAAAACGGCACTGATGTTTCGCTGGCGGGCCTACCAGTCTCTGAGGTAAACGGGTCGCTTGATGACGAGGCATTACTGGAGCAGGCGACCGACGGAGTCAAGCTGGTCATTCACTCAGCAGCAATGGTTCATTGCGGCTGGCGACATCGTGACGAAATGTACCGGGTCAACGTCGAAGGAACAGCCAGACTGGCTCGGGCTGCGCGACAGGCTGGTGCTCGGTTCGTCCAGATCTCAAGCGTGGATGCCCTTGGCCTGCGGGCTGATGGTCAGCCTGCCGATGAAGAGACCCCGCCTGGCGGCATGGTAGAATGTCCCTACGTCGTAACCAAGCGCGAGGCTGAGGCCGCCGTCCTCGCAGAGGTCGAACGCGGACTCGACGCTGTCATCGTCAATCCTGTCTACATGATTGGCCCCTGGGACTGGAAGCCTTCCAGCGGCCGGATGCTGCTCGAGGTGGGGAGCGGCAAGGGGCTGCTCGCACCTCCCGGAGCCAACGACTTTGTCGATGTCCGTGACGTGGTTGCTGGCATTGAAGCCGCCATTGAACGGGGCCAGACCGGCCGGCGATACATCCTTGGCGGTCATGCTCTCAGTTACCTCGAAGCCTGGCAGGTCTTTGCCACCGTCACCGGCCGGCGGCCCCCGCTGGGTACGGCCCCACCCGCTGCCGTCCGCATGGCAGGCTGGTTTGGTGATCTCGCCGGCCTGGTGCTGCGGCGAGAGCCCCCAGTCAATTCAGCAGCAGCCAGCATGTCGATGCTGCCGCATAATTTTTCCTGCCAGCGGGCCGTCGATGAATTGGGCTACACGGTCCGTCCATTTGAAAAAGCTGCCGCTGATGCCTGGACCTGGTTTTGTGAACATGGCTATGCCCAGCCTCACCCTGATCGGCATGCTGCCCCGGCACCAGCCAATCCTTTGCCCCGAAGTCAGCCCGGCAGCCGCTCACCGTCTGACCTCCATCAATCGGCCACAGCAGGCGTTACTGCCAAAAACGCTGTCTGATCCGCTCCTGCGTGAACCTTGGCAAATTGAGCCTAAACAACCAGCGTGAGCGAATACAAAGCGAGCAGGGGTAACGGTTCACCAAATAATTGTTGCTACCCCGACTCGATGCAGCGAAGAGGCCACCCGCTGGACAGCAATCGAGGTTCTCTCTAAGCCGGCTTTACGGTGCCAGCCGCTGGAGTTTCCAGCCAGCCTCCCCGTCCCGGCTGAATTGCAACCGGTCGTGCAATCGGCTCGGTCGGCCCTGCCAGAATTCAATCCGCGTGGGAATCAGTCGATAGCCCCCCCAGTGCTCGGGCCGGGGAATGGCAGACTCATCCGGGTATTGCTCTTTGAATCTTTTGAACAACTCGTCAAGCGTCTCCCGGTTCGGAATCACATCGCTCTGCGGCGAACTCCAGGCACCGATCCGAGACCGGCTGGGACGACTGAAAAAATAGGCGTCGCTCTCCGCCGCCGAGGTCTTTTCAACACGACCTTCGATCCGCACCTGCCGCTCTTGTTCAACCCAGTGAAATGTCAGCGCCGCATAGGGGTTGGCCGCAAGCTCACGTCCCTTGTGGCTGTTGTAGTTACTAAAGAAACAGAACCCCCGATCGTCATAGCCGCGCAGCAGCACGATACGTGCCGACGGACGGCCCTCCGGCGTTGCCGTTGAAAGTGTCATCGCCTCGGGCTCTGGAACCTTGGCAGCAACTGCAGCCTCGTACCAAAGGGTAAACTGACGCAGCGGGTCTCGCGCGACATCGGCCTCCTGCAGGGTGGCCTGTTCGTATTCTTTCCGGGCGTCAGTCATTCTCGATGGCATTCTTGTTTCCTCTTGGCATCCATTCATCCAGTCGTGACTCAGCGAAGGATAGGGCGGTTAGCCCGGCTTCGGCAAGCGGTGAACGGTGGCCGGCACGCCAGTTCTGTCAGGTTCGACGCATGCCGCTACGCCCTACGCCATTCTGACCGGTACACTTTTCAGGCATCATGCCACACATTCTGCTTGTCGAAGATGAGAGTCATCTCGCGATCGGCATCCGCTACAACTTGACGTCAGAGGGCTTCGCCGTAACCGTTGTTGGTGACGGCCCCCGGGCGATTGCCACGATCACCGAGGCCGACCCGCCAATCGACCTGGTCGTACTCGACCTGATGCTTCCCGGCATGAGCGGCTATGCAGTCTGTGAGGCCTTACGGGCTGCCGGCAATCTCATACCGGTGGTGATGCTGACGGCACGGACCCTGGTCGAAGATCGAATCCGTGGCTTTGATGCTGGTGCCGACGTCTACCTGCAGAAGCCTTTTGACCTTGATGAATTGCTCTCGGTCATTCGCAGCCTGCTCAGCCGTCGTGGCAACGATACCGCTGCCCCACGTCCCGACAACAGTTTTTCGTTCGGCCGCTCACAGGTGAACTTCGATACCTATGAGGCCCGTTGCGACAACCAGCCTGTCCGCCTGACCGCTCTCGAAATGAAACTGCTGCGCTACCTGATTGAACACGAAGGCCTGGTCGTGTCACGGGCTGAACTCCTCAAGAACGTCTGGGGCATGGACCGGGCACCCGCGACACGAACGGTCGACACGTTCATGCTCAATCTCCGCAAGACGTTTGAAGCCGATCCGTCAAAGCCCAAGCATTTTCTCTCAGTTCGTGGGGCAGGCTATCGCTTCATCAGCGACCCCAACCCGCAAGATGGCCATTCAGAGTGACGGTCAGCCCAGCAGGGCCGCTGCTGCAGCTGCCGGGTCTGGGCTGGCAAGCAACGATTCACCGACGAGCATTGCCCCGACACCTGCGGCCTCAAGCTGCTCAACGTCAGACCGGGAACGAATGCCGCTCTCAGCCACCACAACGCATTCAGCCGGCACCTGCTCCCGAAGCCGGAGCACATGGCCGATGTCGGTGGTCATCGTGCGGAGATCACGGTTGTTTATGCCGATGAGCGTCGCGCCAAGTTCCAGGACGCGAGAAAGATTTTCCTCGTCATGCAGTTCCACCAGTGGTGTCATGCCGAGATCAAGAATCTGTCGATAGAGGCTCCGCAGCAGACAGTCATCAAGACATTCGGCAATTAATAGAACGGCATCGGCCCCATGCACCCGAGCCTCGACAACCTGGTAGGGATCGACGACAAACTCTTTCCGTAGCACGGGCAGTGAAACCGCCGCTCGAGCTGCGACCAGGTCTTCCAGGCTGCCGCCAAAGCCTTCACCATCAGTCAGCACCGAGAGGGCTGCCGCTCCGGCCTGAGCATAGCCGGCCGCAATCGCCGCCGGCTCAGCCCCGGGACGAATCTCTCCGGCCGATGGACTACGGCGTTTGAATTCAGCAATCAGCCGCATCCCGCCCGGCTGCGACACGGCTGCAAAAAAATCACGCGGCGGCGGCGCAGCCGCGAGCCCTTGCTCAAGCACCGCCAGTGGCCGCTCCCGCGCGGTGGTGGCCACTTCACGACGTTTCCGCTCTGCAATTTTGTCGAGCAACGATGCCATCACGAGTCCTGCTCAATGAGCCTAGTGCCGAAAATGCCGGCGTGAGGTGAAGACCATGGGCAGGCCAGCGGCATCGGCAGCAGCAATCACTTCCGGATCGCGTTTGGAGCCACCCGGCTGAATCACGGCAGCTATTCCCGCTTGCTTGATCAATTCAATTGAGTCAGGAAAGGGAAAGAAGGCATCTGAGGCCAGCACACCGCCGCGGGCCCGCTCACCTGCCTTCTCCAGCGCAATTCGCACTGCATCGACCCTGCTAGTCTGACCGACACCGGCCCCGACAAGGCTTGTCCCTTGGCAAACGGCAATGGCATTGCTTGTTAGTCGCCGCACCATCGTAAACGCAAAGTCGAGCGGCTGGGTCAGATCAGCAGGTGGTGAAATTTTTGTCACTACCTGCCAGGCCGCGGGATCATCAGGGGTCTCATCTGGCCGTTGGGCAAGCATCGCACCAGCGACGCTACGCAGTTCCAGCCCCGCCGTCGGGGCCCAAGGATCTCCCGGCGGGACTTCAACCAGCCGAACACTCGCCTTCCAGGTTGGTCGTGTTGTCAGTGCCTCAACCGCATCCGGTGTAAATGCAGGAGCAGCCACAACCTCCACAAACATGCCGGGCTGGAGCAACCGTTCCGCTGCTGCTGCATCGAAGGTGCGATTCACGGCCACGATCGAGCCAAAAGCACTCGTGGGGTCGGCAGCCATCGCCGCAGCCAAGGCCGCCTCCACCGTTTCACCACTAGCCGCACCACACGGGTTGGTGTGCTTGATCACGACGGCACCGGGGTCTTGAATCAATCCCGCCAGCCGCACAGCTGCATCGAGGTCAAGCAGGTTGTTGTAGGAAAGCTCTTTCCCGGAAAGCTGCCTGAGACCAGCCAGCCCCAGATGGGTATCAGCCGGTGCGTACATGGCAGCCGACTGATGTGGGTTCTCGCCGTACCGCAGCGACAGCCGCCGCTCAAGGCTGAGCGTCAGTCGGGTAGGCAGTGGTGGCTCATCGTTCTGTTCAGCAGCCACCGCTGGTGCCGTCGCCCCGGCTACCAGCCCCGCGTGTCGGGCCATCCAGCGGGCAATGACGGCGTCGTATTCAGCAGTGCGTTCAAAGGCACGAACCGCCAGCAGCCGCCGCTCTGCCAGGGTAGTCCCGCCACGCGTGATCGCAGCAACTGCCTCGTCGTACTGATCAGGCCCGGTGACCACGGCCGTAAAGAGGTGGTTCTTGGCCGCCGCCCGCACCAGGCTTGGGCCACCGATGTCGATCAATTCGATGGCCTCAGCTGGTGTGCAGCCCTCGCGGCCAATGACGCTGGCAAAGGGATAGAGATTGACAATGATCATCTCAAAGCGATCGATCCCATGTTCAGCCAGCACCTCAATATCATCCTCGCGGTCGCCGCGGGCAAGGATGCCAGCAAAGATGTGGGGATGGAGCGTCTTCACCCGTCCATCGAGAACTTCCGGAAAGCCGGTGATGGTTGAAACGTCTTCGACCGTCACGCCAAACCCTTCCAGCGCCCGCGCGGTGCCGCCGGTGCTGACCGCCACCACGCCGGCCGACTTCAGAGCAGCGGCCAGGCGATCGAGGCCAGTTTTGTCATAGACGCTCACCAATACCCGGCGAATCGGCACAATGCTGGTACCAACGTCGGCTGTGGGAGCGGACTGAGGGGGGGCAGACTGGGGCATGCGGCCTCACACAAGAAACTAGAAGACGGACTGGGCCGACAACACGACCAAAGCACGATTAGAACCGCCCGGCCGCCGGTTCGAAAGGGTGGCCGCTTGACTGCGTCAGGCATCGCCATCTGTTGCCACGACACCCACTGCCTGCGGCAGTTCGACCTCCAGCACGGTCCCTTTGCGGGTCAGCCTGCCCTTCACCACCACACGGCCGCGAAGCTGTTTGACAATTGACTTCACCAGATAGAGCCCCAACCCCGTCCCAGGAGTGGCCCGCTCAAGCTCACTGCCAAGCCGGACAAACCGCCGAAAAATCTGCGTCCGTTCTGCCAGAGGAATCCCTGGGCCATTGTCTGCCACCCGCACCAGCACGCGGCCCCGACCGGTCTCGCTAAGAGTCACTTCGACCTGCGGCTCGGGCAGGGAATACTTCACCGCATTATCGATGAGATTGCGAAAGACGATTTCGAGATCAGCCTCGCGGCCCTGCACCCGCAGATCAGCTGCGGGCGGGTCTGTGGTGATTGTGATGGTGTCTTGAGCAACCCCGTGCCGCTGGATGACCCGATCGGCAGCCTGCTCCAAGACCGGCAGCACGGTTGTCGCCTGGCCACCAGCCGGCCGGGAGCGATGCATGGTCTTGGCAGCGTCGAGGAGGTGATCGATCAGTGTGTCGAGTCGCTCGACGTCTTGCAGCATGAAACGGTGAAAGTCTGCCTGCTCACTGGGAGGCACCGGTCGCCTGGTGAGGGTCTGCAGATAGAGTTTCAACGAGGCCAGCGGGCTCTTCAGTTCGTGCGTGACACTGTCAATAAAGTTGCTCTGCCGCTGAGAAAGCTTAATCGCCTTGATGGTCAACGCGAGGTAGACGATCACCCCCACGAGCACCAACACCAGCAGGGACACACCGACCGCCAGCACCGCCCAGTAGAAAGCAGCGTTTTTCGAACCCAGGGCGGCCACAATGCTGACCAGCACCCAGCCGACACCTAGGATGATGATCGACCCGATCAGCACCACGCCAAGGACGATCGGCCAGCCAAGCGAACGGCGCGGTTCCACGACATCTCCTCAACCGATAGGTTTAAGTACAATTCAACATACTGCAGGGAATCGTTCGGCGGAAACGCCCTCCGCCTGGTTCCCACCTTCTTGCCGAAAAACCACTTCCATGCCAGATGCCTCCGCCAACGCTGCTCAGCCCATGCAGCGGCCACCGTTGCAGCTTTCAGCAGGCAGAATCCAGGTTGAGTTTTATTGGTATCACGACCGCTGGGCCCACCGAATTTCCATTGATGGCCAGCCTGTCTGGGAATCGCTCGAAGGTCCTCGCGCCACGCTGGCACCGGGTATTTCAGATCGGTGGCCCGCCTCACCCGTGTTCACCGAGATCATGCCGACAGAAACGGCCAGCGGGCCGGCGGTCCTGGGCGTCGGACTGGCAGGCAGATCCCACTTCTCAGCCAGTCTGACTGCTGCGGCTGAGATTCCCGACACCCTGCTGGTTGAGGTTGCCTGCCGCCTGCACGAGCCGCCCGGCTGGCTTGGGTCGGTCTACAGTGGCCTGGCTGTGCCGGTCGCCGACGCTCAAGCTGGCCCAATCAGCATCTGGCCGGCCCCGGTGCAGGCTGGACGGATGCCCTTCACAGCCAGCTGGACCTACCGAATTGGGCCCGCCGGTATAGAGGCTGTTCCCCCGGCATCTTGCGAGCGGCTGCCTAATCAGGCAGATTAAAGGGGTGGTAATCCCCTGGTGATTGCGTTTCGGCACCTGATCGATGGCTGACGGAAGGTGGCAATGTTTGATGTGATCGAACGGCTGAAGGCCGAGTGGACCGACAAGTACGTGGTAATCGACTCACCGGCACCCGAACTGGCTCGGTTTGCCGAGGCCACGGGCACCGTCCGCACTGTCAATATGAACGGCCGCTGCCTGGTCGAATTCGACCAGTTCAACAACATCGGCTGGTACGACATCGACCCTGCCTTCCTGAAGGTCGTGACTGAGCCACGGCCGAAACCAGAAAAGCCGGCCAAGGCCGCGGCGAAGCCAGCCGCCACCGAAGCCGCTGCCAAGAAGCCAGCAGCCAAGGCTGCCGCCGGCAAGCGGCCTTCAACCGCCGATATTCTGGCTGCCGCCCGCGGTGGTGCTGCCGCCAAACCAGCCGCCAAGCCGGCTGGCAAACTCTCGACCGCTGAAATTCTCGCGCAGGCTCGAGGAGCGGCTGCCCCTGCGGCAGCTCCGGCAGAAGAGGCCCCTGCTCCGGAACCAGAACCTGTGGCAGATGTCTCGGCCGAGGCAGCCCCAGAGCCAGCCCCCGCCAAAGCTGCCAGCGGTGACCTGCCGACAACCACGGCTGAAAAAATTGCCTGGTGCCGGGCCAACGACGCCTCCTGAACATGCTCCTAATCTGGGGTCGGTTCGCTGGCTGAACTTCGGCATAATAGGCGTCTCGCTTGACCGACCGGTCGGGCTCTCGCCCTCGTGCTGAAGGAGGAACCGCCATGTCCGGCATCCATACCGCCCGCCGTAGGTTTACCCTGACCTGCCTTCTCCTGGCTGGTGCAACCGTTGGCTGTAGTCGACTGGCCGATCACCCTCTTGTTGAGATGGCCAAGGAAGAAGTGACTCTCAATGAGCGCGCCCGTGAGTTACTCGGTGAACCAGTCAACTGGTCGGGTGGCGTCACCGGCCGAGCGAATGAGGTCGACGGTCTTGCCGCCATGCAGATCCCCGTGAGTGGTCCCCGTGCCACCGGTGTCGTGGTGGTCGAGGGCAAAAAGTTTGACAATGAATGGGGGGTGACCATGCTCGAAATTCGTCCAGAGGGAGATGCCGAAAAGGTTTCCCTGACGGCCGACCTGGCAGCACGAACCGGTGTCAACACCCCCAAGTTTGATCCCAATGCCGAGCCCACCCCGGCCAGCAACACCGCGCCACCACCGGCTGAAGTCTCACTCGAACTGCCCGAT
>RGBY01000087.1 GCA_009919445.1 Planctomycetia bacterium | reverse complement strand
CGCTTGTTGACAGGAAGCAGTGCGGAAGGTCGGCACCAGTGGCAGCAGCCGCAGCGAGCAGGTCTCGGAGGAGTGCCGCTGATTCGCCATTCTGCTGAAGATTGCCCTGCATGACGGTGTCAGCAAGTGCGGACTCTAGGCTAGCACTGACGAGGGCAGGATGGCTGTGCCCCATGACATGCACGCCGATGCCACCGATCATGTCGTACTTCACACTGCCGTCGGCCAGTTCCACGAGGGCTCCTCGGCCAAGCCCGCTGCCGATGTAGGGATAGAACAGGTTGCCGCCCCGGGCGGCAGCAAAGGCGTCAAGCAGTTCCTGATAGGCCACCTGCCTCTCAGGCAAGGCGGGGCGAACACCCGCGAGTGATTGCTGGTGTTCAGCGAGGGCGTTTAACAAAAGCCGCTGGGCCTCAGCCACGCGGGCGTCAGTCCGGAGGCCCTCAGCAGCCAGTGGTGATGCGCGGTGCACAATCATCGTTGGACTCCTCATTGCAATAGAGAGGGATGGCCGTTTGACTGGTGAGATTTGCAGGCTCTATCGTTCGCTGCCTGGCGGAAGCGTCCTTGCTCGGGCCAGGCAAGTGAACCATCAGCCAGCCCCGTCAGCAGGCAGGCCGTCAGCTTGGCCCGTTCGGTCAGGCTTTTGACCAGTAGGTATTCCGCTGGGCTATGGATGCCACCGCCGCGAACCCCCAGGGTGTCAACACAGGGCAGTCCGGCAGCGGCAAGTTTGTTGCCATCGCAGACACCGCCGGTGGGTCGGCTTGTGAGCTGCTGGCCCAACGAGGCTCCGCAGGCAATGACGTGGTCGAGCAGCTGCTGGGTCGTTTCGTCGACTGGCTTGGGGGGGCAGTGAAAGCCGCCATAAAGGCGTGCGGTAAGCCGGTCGCGCTGGTCAAACTCGGCCACGAGCCGCTGTACCTCAGTGATGGCCCAGTCGGCCTCAGGCTGGTCGGCCACGCGAATGTTGAGGCGGATGATGGCGAGGTCAGGAACCACATTCACCGCGGCACCACCATCAATCGCAGCAACGTTGAAAGTCGCCGTCCCTGAGTTGGTGTTGAGGTGATCGAGGGCAACAGCCAACTCGGCAGCGGCGGTGACGGCGTTGCTTCCGTCAGCAAAATGCCGGCCGGCATGGGCGGCCTGACCGCGAACGACGATCGCCAGGTTGGCTGAGCCTTTGCGGGCAGCGGCCAGGGTGCCAGTCTCGTCGAGGGCAGGCTCGAAGAGCAGCCCCAGATCATTCCGGCTAGCGGCAACGGCCAGTTCAGCGGCAGAGCCGGGAGAGCCGAGTTCTTCATCACCATTGAGAAGGACTTCCCAGCCCAATCTGTCTGCTGGCCCAAACCGCATGAATGCCTCAAGAGCGACCAGCAAGACAGCCAGTCCTCCCTTGGCATCAGTGACACCGGGCCCCTTGAGCATCTGGCCGTCGTCACTGAGTTGGACCTGCCGAGGTTCAGCTGTGGCTGGGTAGACCGTGTCGTAATGGATTGCCAGCAAGACATTTAGCCCGGTCGGGCATGGATGCCGTAGTGAAAGCATGTCGCCAACCGGCTGCGAAATTTGTTGGCCACTGGCATCGACCACCAGCCGTCGACCGGCCGCCTTCCCTGCGAGCCGGCCGAGCGGTGCGAAGTCATCGATCAACCGGGCCCGCATCCTGCCCAGCCCGGCTGGATCGAGACTATGCGAACTGATCTGGCACCACTCAGTCACCAGAGCCAGCAGCCGCTCCTGCTGGCTGTCGATCCAGGTCACCATTTCGTGCTGACGTTGCGGCATTGGCGATACCTGCCCCCACGAGGAAAAGCGGCCTGAGGCAGCCGAACCCTGTGCCGCGACGTTCAACTTTTATTCTACGCATTGTGAAGGGCTTCCGGTCGGCTGAAGTGTCCAGTGAACGGCCATTTTTGTTCCGGGAATGCACCCACCCGACTCGTTCCGCAGTCTGCTAGGCTCGTCGGGAGAGCGGAGGCTGTGGGCCGGGCATTTGGTTTATCGAAACGGTACAGGTAGCCCTGAGACAGGTGGTAAACGATGGGACTGCTGTTTGGACTGGTCCGCGGTGGCCTGCGTCTGCTGGTCACGCTGGCGGTTGCCTGCGGCACCTATCTGGCAGTCCAACTCGCGGTCGAATTTGCAGCCGACCTGCAGGCTCCTCTGGCCGATGTCGCCGCAGCTCGTGAGCAGCTGGTCGGCCTGACGACGCAGCTTGAGGAGGCCACCCGCCAGCGGCGTGAGTTGATGCGAGAGTCGCTCGATCTAAAGCAGCAGCTTCTCAAACTAGAGACGAGTCGGCCGCCATATTTCACGGATACGTTTCCTTACACCCAGTTTGGTAAGCGTTGGCAGCATGAGGCAAAGATTGCGGCATTCACCGCAGTCAACGGTCGGCTGGCCGAGGTTGAGCGACAGCAGCAGGCTGCCAGTGCGCAGGTGGATGCGTTACGGCAGCAGCTTCGTCAGACGCAGCAACAGATCGACGAGTCACTCGCCACGCCGCTGGGCCGGGCAGCAGTTGTGATCCAGACGCACTGGCAGATTGGCCTGTTGATTGGGGTTGGTGTGCTGCTGCTGCCCGGGCTGATGCGGTTTGTCTGGTACTTCCTGCTTGCGCCGCTGGCCACCCGGGCTCCACCAGTCCGCCTGCTGCCGGTTGGGGATGCTGATCAGCAGGTCCAGTTCACCTGCTCGGCGGCCGTCAAGCGTCTGTCCGTCACGATTCCTCCGCAGGCATCACTCTATGCCCGGGCAGCCTGCGTGAAGGAGTATGCCGTTGGGGCGAGCAAGCGGACAGAGTTCATGTGGAACTGGTCAGCCCCGCTGATCAGCTACGCGGCTGGCCTCTGGGAACTCACCCGGGTTGATGGTGGGCCGGGGGGCTGTGATGTTTCTCTTTGGAGTGGCGATGATGCTGACCGGCAGCTGGTGCTGGTTGACCTTCAGAACCATCCGGGGCTGGTCTTTCGGCCACGGCATCTCGTTGGCCTCATTCATCAGCCAGGGACGCTTCGGCTGCGGCGGAGATGGCGGCTACTGAGTCTCCATGCCTGGTGCACGCTGCAGCTGCGGTACATCTTGCTTGAAGGGACCGGGCAGGTTGTACTCTGGGCACTCGGTGGGGTTGAGGCGGCGAGCCCAGTGGCCGGTGACCGCTGTGTTACGCAGTCGGCCGTGGCTGGCTTTGATGGCCGGCTGCAGTATTCCGTCCGCAGGAATGAGACATTTTGGCCTTACCTGCGAGGTCGTGAACCGCTCTTTGACGACTGTTTTGCTGGGGATGCCTCGTATCTGGTGGCAGTAGCCGGAGGGCAGGGAGAGCGGCACGTTGGTCTCGACGGCTGGCTTGATCGAATGCTTGGCGTGGTCGGTAAGGTGCTTGGATTTTGAACGTTTAGGTTTCCGGTGCCCTGGGGTGCCGCTGGCAGGCTCAGGTTAAATGTGAGAGACTGAAACTTGTAAGCCCGGGAACCTGTCACGGGACCGCTGGTTTGGTCCAAAAGGCTCTAGGGGTTTTCGTTTTGGTTTTGGTGACCAGGTAGTTACCAGGTGGTGAACAGGTAAAGCCGTGAACGAATCCTTGCTCAAGTTCGATCGAGAGAAAGACGTCAGTATCGTTGGCTTTGGGGTGACGCGAATTGTCGACGGCCCAGAACTCGACGCGATCCGGGATGAACTTGTTCGGTTTGTTATTGCCGCTGAGCCTCCAAAGGTACTGCTCGATCTCGATGGGGTGGAGCTGATTTCGAGCGCGGCAATTGCCCTCCTGAGGGACTTGTATCGGGCGATTCAGTCACGTCAGGGAACGCTGGGGCTCTGCTCGGTACGTCAGGAGATTGCCGACGTCCTGCGGTTCACCAAGATCGACTCGTTGTTCGAGATTTTTCCTGATCGGCAGGCTGCGGTGGTCATCGCCCAATGAGTCAGGTTGCTGATTCTCAGGAGCCGTCCCCGCTGCCTTCGTTCCAGGCGACTGCGTTTCGCGTCGGCTGGATCACCGGCCTCTATGCCCTGCTTGGCCTCATCGGCCTGCAGTTGGCGATTCCGCCGAGCACGGCCAGCCCTCTGTTTCCAGCAGCTGGTTTTGCACTGGCTGCCGTGCTCTGGTATGGCCGGGTAGCCGTGGTCGGGGTATTTGCCGGCCAGTTTCTTATGCAGATGGCACGATGCTGGCTTGGGGGAAACGGCTGGCCGTTAATTGAGTTTGAACTGGCACTGGCCTTTGCCTGTGGTGCAGCGTTGCAGGCATTTCTGGCAGCGTTTCTGGTGACCTGGTGGAAAAAGGACTCCTGGCGAGAGCTTGCCTTTGAGCGGTACCTCTATGGGTTTCTTGTTGTTGGGGGTGCGATTGCCTGTGTGGTTTCAGCCACCGTGGGCATGACAGCCCTCGGTCTTGCCGGCTTTGTTCCTGGCGATGATCTGCTTTATGAGGGCTGGAAATGGTACGTCGGAGACACCCTTGGCGTCTTCGTCTTTACTCCACTTACGCTGGTCTTCCTAGGTGCAGACGCGGGGATTTGGCGGTCCGGTAATCGTGGCGTCATCCTCAAGATGGCAGTCATGTTTGGGCTGGTTATGGTGGCCTTCTCCGGTGCCGCCCGTTGGGAACAGGCCGCTCGCATCCGGCAACTGGATAACGACGGGAAGCTCGCTGCCAGTCGTTTGGCGGACCGGGTACGGCTGCTTGCTGAGCGGCTCGAGATCAACCGTGACCTGATCGGGGCCACCGGGCAGCCGAATCAGGCGCTGCCAGAGCTCGCAGTTAGCATCTTCGAGCAGGCAGCAGAAATCAGGCTGCTTGCCTGGCAACCGGAAGTTGAGCAAGGCAGCAACCAGCCGAATTTGCCAGTTCTTATAAACCAGCCTGGCTGGTCGCTGGCCGCAGAACCGTCAAGGGCTTTTGGCACCCTGATCGCGACTGCTCAGCAGACAGGGCAACCTGCCGCGACCGCTGTGCGGCTGGTGCGGCAGCAGAAGAACACCGCCGTTGATCCGACACATGACAATGTGGAGGGCCTGCTGGTGGCAGTTGCGGCTGATGCCTCAGGCCAAGGAGCCCGGCAGCCTGAGGGCGGACTCGTCGCAGGCATTGAACAGCAGCAGCTTCTGCAGAAAGCGGTGGGGACGTTGCCGGCCGGGTTGACGATGTCCGTGCAAACCCAGCAGCGAGAAGCGGGCGGGACGGCGTCGCCAGCCAAGCAGGTTGGACAAGACCTCCACTGGGTTGGGTCATTGCCGGTTTCCTGGCTCGATTGGCAGATTGAAGCTGAGGCTAACTCGGCTTACCTCAAGGGCGATTTCGATGTCACCTGGATTGTGGCCATCCTTTCTTTGTTATTCACGGCGCTGTTTGCCGATCGCGACATTGCCTTCTTCGCCGCCATGTCCCGTGAAGAGGCTGCTCTTGAGGGAAAACGCAGGCTCGAGCAGGAACTTTCCATTGCCCACGACATCCAACAGGGATTGCTGCCCAAGCAGCCGCCGATCCTTTCCGGCTTTGATCTTGCGGGCTGGAATGGCATGGCGGAAAAGGCTGGCGGCGATTTGTACGACTTCGTGCCCCTCGCCGATGGCCGGCTTGCCATTGCCATCGCCGATGTAACCGGCCACGGGCTGGGGCCGGCACTGGTTGCTGCTGAGGTGCGGGCCCTGTTTCGGGCGACTGTCGCGCGGGGCGAACAGCTTGGTGAGGTCGTGGCTGCCATGCACCGGGTGCTGGCTGAAGACCTGCCGGATCAGCGACTGGTGACAGCCTGTTTCTTGCTGGTGTCACCGGAGGAGAATCGCGTCGAATACTTTAGTGCCGGCCAAGGGCCGCTCTTGCTCTGTCGTGGCGGCACCGGCACGGTAGAGCAGCTGCCTGTTCAAGGCTTGCCCTTTGGTTTTCTTGACGAACCCTCCACCGAGTTGGCGGGGCAGGTTGAGTTGGGCCGAGGTGACTCGTTGGTGTTGATTACCGATGGGTTTTTTGAGGCGGTCAATCCTGCCGGGCAACCTCTCGGCGTGCCGGCGGTCGAGGCGATCGTCGCCAGTCATCGGCATGGTACAGCTGCCGAAATGGTTACCCACCTCCAGCACGGCGTTGCGAATTTTGTCGCAGGGATGCCTCAGCAGGACGACCTCACGGCAGTCGTCGTCAAACGCCGTTAAGATGCCTCAGCTGTTGAACGGCGTGAGTGACCCGCAATCGTGGCTGCGGGCCTGACACGGTGAAAAATCTGAGTATCATCAGGTTTTTCCTGGCAGGTTTATGAAGAGGTGTTTGCCTCTCTCCCTCGGCGGCCGGTTGGTCGTACGGCGAGCCCCCTTGGGTGAAGCGGTTTTGCGAGCGGGAAATAGTCTGGCCGGGGCCGATTTTCGGCCGATTTCGAGCGAGCAGGAACCGACACACTCATGATGCAGGATGGCGCGATCACGGAGGTGCCGCGAGGCAATCTAGCCGGTTTTCGAACCTATGCTGCGGCTGATATTCGTTCCGGTTTTCTCGTCTTCCTGATTGCGCTGCCTCTCTGTTTGGGCATCTCGCTGGCCTGTGGGTTCCCGCCGATTGCCGGTGTGTTTACGGCGATTGTCGGTGGTCTGGTCACGCCGCTGTTGACCAACAGCGAGTTGACAATCAAAGGGCCGGCGGCGGGTCTCATTGTGGTGATTGCTGGCTGTATCAGTGAGTTTAGCGGCGATGGAATGGTCGGTGGCTGGGCCCCAGCAGACCAGCAGGCCTATCGGGCTGCTTTGGCTGTGGCCTTTGCAGCGGCCGTCCTGCAGATGCTGTTTTCAATATTTCGGGCAGGCATCCTGGGTGAGTTTTTCCCGATCTCAGTTGTCCATGGAATGCTGGCTGGGATCGGCATCATTATCTGCATTAAGCAACTCCCCATTGCCATTGGTGTCGCAGCGTCTGGCGAGCCAATTGAGATACTGGCTGATATCCCCCATCTTTTGGCAGAGGCGAATCCAGCGATTGCCATGATTGGCATCGTCAGTCTGATCATCATGTTTGCCTGGCCGCTTTGCAGCCATTCTGTGGCTTGGCTGCGTTGGCTACCAGCACCAATAGTCGTGCTCATTGTTGCCATTCCCTCGGCGATGTTTTTTGATCTTTTGCATGAGCATTCCTATTACCTGCAGGGGCACGAATATCAGCTGGGCGAGCAGTTTCTCGTGAGCATGCCGAAGCGAATGTTTGGGATGTTTCACGACATTACCACTCCAGACTTTGCGGTGCTGATGCATCCTTTGGCCTGGAAGTGGGCATTCATCTTTTTCTGCATCGGCAGTCTTGAGTCGGTGCTGAGCGCCAAAGCCATCGACGCTGTTGACCCGTGGAAGCGTCGCAGCAGCATGGACCGAGACCTGTTTGCGGTGGGGGCTGGCAATCTGGTCGCATCGTTTTTGGGCGGGCTGCCGATGATCTCAGAGATCGTCCGGTCAAAGGCCAATATTGACAACGGTGGGAAGACGCGGTTTGCCAATTTCTGGCATGCGATCTTTCTGTTGATCTGCGTAGCAGTTATTCCCAGCTTTTTGCACCTGATTCCGCTGGCAGCCTTGGCGGCGATGCTGGTCTACACGGGCTTTCGGCTGACCCATCCGACTGAGTTTGTGCACATTTATCGGATCGGGCGTGAGCAGTTGGCAATTTTTCTCACCACGATGGTGATGGTGGTGGTAACCGACCTGTTGGTTGGTGTTCTCATTGGCGTTGTGCTCAAGGTCGCTCTGCATTTGGCCAACGGTGTGCCGCTGCGGTCACTATTCAAGCCATTCCTTGAGATTGAAGACCTGCCTGACAACACCAGCCTGATCCGTGCTCGTGACTCTGCTGTTTTTAGTAACTGGATTCCCTTCCGCAGACAGATCGAACAGGTCGGCCTAGTTCAAGGCCGAAACCTCGTAATCGATTTGTCTGGTGTGCAGCTCGTGGACCACAGCGTGCTGGAAAAGCTTGAGGAAATGCGTGAGCTTTTCGAATTGGAGGGCCTTGGGTTCGAGGTGCGGGGGCTCGAGTCGCTGGTGCCGATGTCGGATAACGAGTTGGCATCCCGCAAGCGGTCGCTCAGTCAGGTGAAGCGACTGACCATCATGGCCTCCTCGGCAGTGGCAGAGCATCTGGTGGACGAGTTTGTTGAACTCGGTGTGACCAGTTACACCATCTCTGAGTGCAAAGGAGGTGGTCGCCAATCAGTCGATGGGCCGTTATTGCGGCGGCAACGGGCTGTCCGGCTTGAGGTCTTGGTGCCCACTGCTCAGGCAGCCGGCCTGATCGAGTTTCTGCGGGTCGAGGTGCTCCCCAAGTTTTCGGTCACCATCTGTCTGGAGACTGTTGAAGTGCTGCAGCGGGTTGAACTCGTCTGACACTGAGCAGTCAACTCAGCAAGGGGCGTTGCCCCCTAGCCGGTTACCAGTTGCCAGTCGCCAGCTGGAGGGCAACCTGGCAGCCGGCGAGGAATTGCTCAATGTCGAGCCGCTCATCCAGTGAGTGGCCAGCCACTTGGCCGGCACCAAGCGTTGCCACGGGGATTCCCCGAGCGTTCATCCAGTTGGCATCGAGGGCCCCTTGTGTTGTGAGCAGTTCCGGCTGCATGCCCAGGAAGCGAATCGCCTCAGTGGCAACCTGCACCGAGGGGCTGCGTTTTGGCAACGTGAATGGCTCGTATTCGATCTCACTGGTGACGGTCACGCTGCCACGCTCACCGCGACTGTTTTTGAGTGACCGCACCGCCCGCTGGCAGGCCCGGTCGACTTCGCGAGCAATCCGGTCAAGCAGTCGGCGATCAAAACTGCGGCATTCGCCTCGGATGGTTACCTTGTCGGTGACGACGTTGGTGGCGTCGCCCCCCTCGATAACAGCCAGGTTGCAGGTTCCAACTTTCCCCCCGCGAGTAAATTCACCGTGCCAGCCCTTGCTCACGAGGTCATGGATTGCCAGGCCGGCCAGGGCCACGGCGCTGACGCCCCGGTCAGCAGCGCCACCGGCGTGGCTGGCAATGCCGTGGAAGACAATGTCGAGCGTGCGGCCGCCAATCGCGGCATGGGTAATTCGCTGTGGGCCGCGGCCATCGAAATTCCAGGCCAGCTGGGGGCGGCCCAGTTTTCGCGTGTCGACATAGCGACTACCGAACAGGCCGAGTTCTTCCTGCACCGTAAACAGCAGCGTTAGCGGAGGGTGCGGTAGGTTCTGTCGTTTGATCTCAAGCATGGCGGTTAGCACGGCAGCGACGCCCGAACGATTGTCAGCCCCCAGGCCACTCTTGGGATTGTCAGAAACAAGTGAGTCGCCCCGGCGGATGGGACGACTGCCGACGGCCAGTGGCACCGTATCGAGGTGAGCCATCAACAGCCGTCGGGGGCCGCGGACCGTGCCGGGAAGCTTGACGATCAGGTTGCCGGTGTCACCGCCGGCAGGTGACTTGCGGTGGGCGGTGTCGGTGGTGATTGCGTTTGCTGGTACACCGGCAGAGATGAGTCGCTGGCGAACATCAGCAGCAACTTGGGCTTCGTGACAACTTGGCCCTGGTATT